>DAINSJ010000074.1:0-7965 GCA_036741375.1 Candidatus Limnocylindrales bacterium | reverse complement strand
GAGAGAACCCGCGGCGCGCTCCACGTTGCCCCGTTGTCGGCCGAGACCTGCAGGTCCAGGTGCGGGTTGCCGCAGGCGGGGCAGGTCGGATCGGGATCGCCGGCCGTCCCGCCGTCGAAGCCGTTGTAGTGGGTCCACAGCGAGTAGACGTGGCCGTAGGCATCGGCCGCGATCGACGGCTCCCAGTCGTCCCCGCCCGGGAACCCGAGGCGGGTCGCGGCGCTGAAGCTCGATGGTGGCGCAGCGCTGGCCAACGGTGCGAAGGAAAGCGCGATGATCAGGGCGGTCGCGCCGCTGGCGACGATCGAGCGCATGACGGCACCTCGGTGGTGGTCGGGCAGGGGAGCCCGGTGTCGCCAAGGATCGGTCAAGACGACCGGATCTGTCATGCCGATCGCCTGATTCGTTGCCGGCGCGCACCGCACACGGTCCGGGGCGATCGCGTGCGCATTCCAAACGATCGAATCGGGCGAACCTTGGTCGTGCTCGCCCTCGCGGTGATTCCGATCACGGCGTTGCTGGCGACCGGCGGGCCGGCACCGGGCTCGACGCCCGCGCGTGACGCGGCGCTCGCCGCCGCGGGACAGGGCGCCACGCCGTCGAAGGCGCCGCAACTCGGGATGCTGCTCGCCGACAACGGCTCGCCGTGGTACGTAACGGGTGCGCCCGACGCGCGCTGGAACGACGATGAGCTGCACGTGCTGCAGACCCTCCACGGGTCCGACTTCGAGGCCGTGGACACGAGCGCGCTGCGCTGACCGCTGTCCTTACCGGCGCGCTGGTGGACCGACTCGCGGCGCCCGACCCACCGCGGTACCGGTGCCCTCGCCGCGGGCTACGATGCCGGACATGACCAACGATCTGCTCGCCGACGCCCGCTCCATCCTGCCCGACATGGTCGAGGTCCGCCGCCGGATCCACCGCCATCCGGAGCTCGCGCTGCAGCTGCCCGAGACTCAGGCGACGGTCTCCGAGGACCTCGAGCGCATCGGCCTCGATCCGCAACCCGGCAAGCGGGTGAGCTCGGTGACGGCGGTCATCGGTTCCGACCGACCCGGGCCGACCACCGTGCTTCGAGCGGACATGGACGCGCTCCCGTTGACGGAGCGGACCGGGCTCGACTTCGCCTCGGAGACGGACGGCCGGATGCACGCCTGCGGCCACGACACGCATGTCGCAATGCTCCTCGGCAGCGCTCGCCTCCTCGTCGACCGCGAGGCCGAGCTCGCGGGGCCGGTGATCCTCATGTTCCAGCCCGGTGAGGAGGGCTTCCACGGCGCCCGGTTCATGCTCGAGGACGGCCTGCTCGACGGCCTCGATGTCGGCCAGACCCGGGCCTTCGCCATCCACATCAGCACGATGTACACGAGCGGCGAGGTCCACCTGCGGCCGGGTCCGCTGCTCGCCTCCGCGGACAACTTCCGGATCACGGTCCGCGGCCGTGGCGGCCACGCGTCCGCGCCCCACGATGCCCTCGATCCGATTCCGGTGGCCGCGGAGATCGTGACCGCCCTCGAGGTTGCCGTGACGCGCCAGGTCAACGTCTTCGATCCGGCCGTCGTGACCGTCGCCCACATCGTCGCGGGCACGACCCACAACATCAGTCCCGAGACCGCGTTCCTCGAGGGCACCTACCGGACGACCTCCGACGTTCGGCGAGCGGCGACGAGCGCCCTGATCCAACGCGTTGTCGATGGGATCTCCGCCGCCCATGGCCTGAGCGCCGACGTCGAGTTCGAGCCGATCTACCCGGTGACGGTCAACGACGCCACGGTCGCCGAGCGAGTCCGCACCCTTGCGGCCGATCTCCTCGGCGAGACGGAGTCGGTGACGATGCCGGCTCCGATCATGGGCGCCGAGGACTTCTCGTACGTCCTCGAGAAGGTCCCCGGCGCGATGGCGTTCCTCGGGGCTCGCCCCCGCGACGCGGACGCGTCGACCTACCCGGCGAACCACTCCGATCGCGTCATCTTCGATGAGCCGGCGCTGGCCATCGGTGCCGCGCTCTATGCCCACGTCGCCCTCGGAATGTGGTCGGCGGAAGGCTGATCCGCGGGACAGGGGACCGCGGTACCATCGCGGCCATGCCGAGCTCCGAGCTGCTCGATGGGCTGGACCTCGCCGTTGAGGCGTTCATCGTCGACATGACGCGCCGGACGCCCGGCGGGCAGGTTCTCCGGCAGGACGGCCTGCTGCTGGCGATCGGCGTAGATCCCTCACCCGTCGTCGTCAACTCGATCCTCACGGTTGGCCGGGTCGTCGAGCTCACCGCGATCGAGCGCGCCGCCGACGTGTTCCGCAACGCGGGCCATGGCGTTGCTGTCTGGACCCGCGATCGGCTCGACGGGAAGCTCGAAGCGGAGCTCGCCTCGGCCGGCTATCGAACGATGATCACCGTTCCTGGGATGATCGTGGAGCAGCCCTTGCCCGCCCGCGAGCCACCTGCCGGCGTCACCGTGCGCCGCGTCGAGACCGACGCCGATCGAATGAGCTGGGTCACGGCGAACCTCACCGGGTTCGCCGCGGACGACCACGATCGCGGTGCCGTCCGCAGCGCGTACTCGACCCTCGACAGCCTCGTCGGCGGCCCGATCGCCGGCTTCGTCGCCGAGGCGGATGGCCGGCCGGTCGGCGCAGCGATGGTCTTCGTCGACGAGCCCACGGGCATCGGGGTCGTCGGCTGGGTCGGGACCGTGCCCGAGTACCGGCGCCGAGGAATCGGCGATGCAGTCACGCGGGCCGCGACCAACGCCGGCTTCGCGCTCGGTGCCCGCATCGTCTCTCTCCAGGCAAGCCCAATGGGTTTGCCGCTGTACGAGAAGCTCGGTTATCGGACCGTAGGTGCCTACAAGATCTGGTTCCGCCCGGGGACCTAGCGTCAGCGGAGCCCATAGCCGAGCTTCGAGGCGGCGCGCTCCAGGGGCAGCGCCAGACCGGGGTGGGTGAGTGGGAGGTGGACGACCGGAACCGATGAGATCTCCGCCGAGGCTCGCTCATAGAGCGCCACGTTGACCGAGCTCCCAGCCATCGACGAGCGATAGACGAGCGCCGCGACGCCCGGGTACGTACGGTAGATCGCCCGGCTCCACGCCTGGGCGGTGACGCGGCGCCCCGTGGCGATCGCCTGGCTCGCGCCGGCGCGTGTCGGCCAGAGGCGGGTCAGGTCCAGCGCCGTGACGTCAGCCGTCAGCTCGAACGCGACGAGCCAGGGCTCCTGCCGCCGGCGATCGATCGTTCGAGTGTCCTGGAAGGCCTCCGCGAGCGCTGCCATCGCATCCCGGGCGACGTAGAGGATCCCGCGAGCTGGATCGTCGTGCGGCGGCGGTTCCTGGTGGTCGAACCGGCCCGTTGCCGTCGGACCGTAGCGACGAAGCTCGTTCCAGCGTCCCGGATGCTCGCCGCCCGCCCGATAGACCCGCCAGCAGAGGCTGCCGCCCGCGAGCGTCCGGATGTCGCTCGCGCGAAGGCGCGGCAGCGAGGGCGGATGTGGCGGGAGCTTGGCGTCCGGGCGCGCGATCGGGGGCACGCCGACCTAGAGCTCGCGCGCGATCGCGACGACCGGATCCGGCGAGCCCCCCGACCGGAGCCAGTCGATCGGCGAGACCGCGTGGTCGTCGAGCTCGAGATCGCCATTGGTCTCGGACAGGAAGCGCCAAGCGGCCACCGGGTGAAGGTCGAGCGGCAGGGCCAGGCTGACGGCGGGCAGCCCCCGGATCGGCGCCCCGTCGCTGAACTGCGCGCGCGGGAAGCGCCATTCGTCGTCCTCGCGGATCGCCAGGAGCGACCGCTCGAGGGCTCGCTGGCGGATCCGCGCACGGGTCACGCCGAGCCGCTGCGCCACCTCGCCGACATCCTCCGAGTCGGCAAGCAGCGCGGCGAACCGCGCCGCGGTCTCCGAGCGGGGATCGGGGTCCTGCGCCCGGCGTGGGGTCAGATCGAGACCGCCGGCATCGAGCGTCCATCGCTCGGCCTCGGAGAACTGGCTGGCCGGCTCGTCGACGACAGGGCCGGGCGAGGTTCGGAGCTCCGCAAGGGCGGACGCGGCGGCCTGGGCGAACCGATCTCCCGCGATGCCGCGCTCATTGAGCAGCAGCTCGAGCCTCCCGAGCGGGGTAGTCGCGGTCCGTCTCGGTCGCGCGCGGCGGGCTGGCTCAACGGGCATTTGTGTCTCCTTGCATTGGAAGGATACGATACCCACACCGAACGCGTTTGACGCGCTTCGTTGACTGATCAATCATTTGCGCATGCCCGCAATCACCGTTCCCGACATCACCGTCCTGCCCCGCATCCCGGAGCCCGATTCGACCAGCACCCGCCAGCGGCCCGTCCGCTCGGTGACGAGCGCGCCATCGGGCTTCGAGGGCGAAGGCTTCCCGGTCCGCCGGGCATTCGCCGGGGTAGAGCTGGGGGAGCTCGATCCGTTCGTCCATCTCGACCAGATGGGCGAGGTCGAGTACGCGCCCGGGGAGCCGAAGGGCACGCCGTGGCACCCGCACCGCGGGTTCGAGACCGTCACGTACATGATCGACGGCGTGTTCGAGCACAATGACTCGAACGGTGGCGGCGGCGTGATCACGAACGGCGACACGCAATGGATGACGGCCGGCGCCGGGATCCTCCACATCGAGAAGCCACCCGAGTGGCTCGTCGCGAGCGGCGGCCTGTTCCACGGGTTCCAGCTCTGGGTCAACCTGCCGGCGGCGCAGAAGTGGTCGGCTCCGCGCTACCAGGACATCCGGGCCACGGAAGTGGGACTCGCCACGTCGCCCGACGGCGGCGCGCTCGTCAGGGTGATCGCCGGTGACGTGGGCGGCCTCGCCGGCCCTGGGTCGACCTATACGCCGATGACGCTCGTCCACGCGACGCTGAGCCCCGGCGCCCGACTCTCGCTCCCGTGGCGTGCCGACTACAACGCGCTCGTCTACGTGATGGCGGGGCATGGGGGCGTCGGCGGCCCAACGTCAGCCACTCCGAACGCGGAGGCGAACCCAATTCGGACGGGCCAGCTGGCCGTCTTCGGACCGGGCGACGCGATCACGGTCTCGGCTCTCCCGGCGCGAGAGCAGGAGAGTCGCAGTCCGAACCTGGACGTGCTGATCCTCGGCGGCCGCCCGATCGGGGAGCCTGTTGCCTGGATGGGCCCGTTCGTGATGAACACGCGGCAAGAGCTCGTCGAAGCCGTTCGGGACTACCATGCCGGACGCCTCGGCACGATCCCGGCCGTCGCGCTCGCGCCGACGCTGCCGACGGTGCCGTCCATTCACGGCGCGCCGACCACGATCCAGGAGTCGTAGCGCCGAAGTCCGCGCTCCCGCGCCGGGCCAATCGGCCTTTCGCAAGCCGTTTCACCGGCTGAGGCGTGTTGCGTCATCAGCCGCTGAATGCATGTGGCACCCGCTGATGCGTGTTGCGTAATCAGGCGCGCGGGCCGACCGCCGGCCACCGCGAGCCGCCGCCCGTTGATGCAGCAACACGCATCGCCGGGAGATATGGATTTCGCAAGCCCGAGGGGCCAGGGACGTGAGATGGCGCGGGACCCGCGCCGGCATTTGCCGGCTATCGGCCGCCGAGATCGATCTTCGATAACGGAACCACCTTGCCGGCCCGGAAATCGCGCATGAGCTCCAGGTAGCCGGGCAGTCCACGCTCGTAGCCGATCGCCCAGAAGCCCGCGCCTGCGAATCGAGCCTCGCGCGCGAGCAGGAGCTTCGGTCGGAGCGTTCGCGGCGAGTCGTAGAAGATGGCCTGCCAACCGCTCCCGGACGCTGACCGGTTCGCTGTGAACTCCGTTTCCTCCAACAGATCGTGGTACGGGAGGAAGCCCGCCTTCGTGAGCATGCCTGCGTGCAGTGCCGGGATCCAGTTCGTTCCCTGGCCGGTTCGCACGGCGTAGCGATCCGCCGAGCCCACCGGCCAGCTCATCCCGAACAGCGGCAGGCCCAGGACGATCCGGTCGGCGGGCACGCCGTTCGCGAGGTACGTTCCGATCGACCATCGCAGCGTGCTCGTGCCATCGAGACGATCGATCGGTGCGCTGCCGCCCGGGTTGGACCCCGACCAGTGGTAGTCGTAGCCCATCAGGAAGACCCGATCAACGCCCGCCGCGATGGCCGCGAGGGCCAGGTCGGCGCCGGCATTCGACCCCATCGTTGCGACCGACAGCTGCGCGCGCGCTGGCGTCGGGTCGAGCCCGGCACGGAGCGCGCCGAGGAAGGATGTGTAGCCCTCGAACGCATCGCCGCCGATGAGCTCGACGTCAACGTTGATGCCGTCGACGCCGATTCGACGCACGAGGGCGAGGAGCTCTTGCGCGGTGCGGGTCCAGCGAGCCGCGCCCGCTGCGGTCTCCGATGCGCCGTTGTCGCCTCGTGCGTCAGCGCGCTCCCCGCCCCCGACGCGACCGAACAGGCCGGTACGTCCGAAGAGGCGATGGTTCCTGTCGAAGCCGAAGCTCGTGAAGACCAGCTCGACCCGCTGGCCACGCGCATGCGCCTCGCGAATGATCTGGGCTCCGAGGGCACCGGTGACCCGGCGATAGCCCGTCTGTTTCACAAGCAGCGCGCCGTCGTCGCCGGCCCCGACCGAGAACAGCTCGAGGGTCGAGACCGGGACCACGGAGAGGTACCTCACCATCGACGGGGTCATCTGCCAGTACGGGAGGTAGCCGTACAGCTCGGTTCCGCCGAGCGTCGGAACGGCGCTCGAGTCAGCCGGCGCGCCGCTCGAGTCCGCCGGCGCGGCGAGTGCCGGTGAGACCGGGTTGATCGACGCCGCCGAGCCCAGCAGGCCCGTCGCGAGGAAGATCCCCGCGAGCGCCATGCGATGAAGCGTCCCGTTCCCTGCGCCCTTGCGGGCGACGTCGATCCCGAGGCCCATCGCCCCGAGCTAGGCCGTCTCGGCGTCCGGGCCGGGTGCCGGCTCCGATGTGGCCGCAGGCGGCTGGGGAGCGTCGGGACGATACGGGGCCAGGTCGATCGTGCGCGTCCGGCGGGTGCGGCCCGCCTCGGTCCGAACGAGGGCCGCCGGGATCACGCCTCCGACGACCGACTCGACGATCGCGGCCTCGCCGGCATAGAGGCCGGTCAGGATCCGGACCCTGTCACCCTTCTGGAGCTCGCCCTTGCCGAGCATGGCCGTCGTGTCGATCGAGACGGCCCGATTGAGCTGGCTCCGGGGATCCACCGCGGGAGTGGCGGATCCGCCCTTGGTCGCTGTCTTCGGGGGCGGGTACGTGACCTTCTTGCGCCGCACGCTACCGCCGCACTAGGAGCGACGCCGTCGGGTGTCGGCGTCCGCCTTCGGGGGCTTGGGCTCGTGGCCGGGGCGAGGCGGGCGGGGCTGCGTGCCGGGGGCCATGTCGGGCTGGCGGACCGCCGGGCCGCGCTCCTTGGCCGCGCGAACCGTCGCGTTGAAGCTCGCGGCGACAGCGGCGGGAATGCTCGCCGTCCAGGCTCGCTCGATCTCCTTGACCCGCTCGGCCTCCTCGGCGCGGCGCTTCCGCTCGAACTCCGAATGCTTCGCCATCGTCCCTCGATTTCGTGCGGCTCGCGGACGCCCGCGGCCATCGGTCCGAGAAGGGTACCCGCTTTTTGCCGGGAGGGGCCACTACGTCGAGGGGCCCCAATCCGGGTATTCGTCGCGGCGGGCGTCGCTGGTCAGCTGCCTCTCGTTAGTGCCATCCGCGTTCACGACGTGGACCTGGCGTGTCCCGTCGCTCCGGGCGAGCACGAAGACGAGCCGCGTCCCATCGGGAGACCAGCGCGGGGTGACCGCAAGGCCCTTCGGAATCGCGATCTGGCGAGGTGGAGCACTGATGTTCTGCAGGTCAAGGATCACGAGCTGTCCGTTCAAGCTGCCCGCGATCCGCGTCCCGTCGCGGGTCAGGCTCACCCGATAGCCGATCAGAGTGTCCACGAGCTTGCGCGTGTTCGTCCCATCCACTCGGGCCATCCAGAGCTGGCCCAC
>DAINSJ010000073.1:0-8012 GCA_036741375.1 Candidatus Limnocylindrales bacterium | reverse complement strand
TCGGCCGACTACGTCGTCGAGCGGATCGGCGAGCTGACCGACCACGAAGGGATCTACGTCGGCGACGTGGGCCAGAACCAGATGTGGCTCGCGCGCTACGCCGGCTTCCGCCATCCGAATACCCACGTCAGCTCCGGCGGCCTCGGGACGATGGGATTCGCGGTTCCGGCCGCCATGGGCGCCGCCCTCGGCGCACCCGACCGCGAGACCTGGGCGATCGTCGGCGATGGCGGGTTCCAGATGACCTCGCAGGAGCTGATGACTCTCGTCCAGGACAAGATCCCGGTGAAGATCGCCCTGTTCGACAACAAGAAGCTGGGGATGATCCGGCAGTGGCAGGAGATCATCTACGCCGGGAACTACCACTCGGCGCACCTCCAGGGACCCGACTACCTGAAGCTCGCCGAGGCGTACGGCGTCCCGGCGATCAAGGCGACGGCCCCCGACGAGGTCGACGACGCGATCCGGTTCGCCCAGAGCGTGGACGGCCCCGCCCTCGTCTGGTTCGAGATCGCCGGCGAGCAGAACATCTTCCCGATGATGCCGGCGGGCAAGGGCCTGTCGGATCTCATCGAGCACTGGGACGGGGCGGAGTCGTGACCGCGGACGGCTCGAACGGGTCCGGCTCCGGGTCCGGGCCGGGCGCGACGGCGGCAGGCCCCGCGACCGGAGGAAGTACCGCGCCCGCGCCGGCGCACACCGCACCGCCGCCGAGGGCGCTGCCCGGCAGCGGCGAGACGCGACTCCACCGGCTCGTCGCGCTCGTCGTCGACAAGCCGGGCGTCCTGAACCGGGTCGCGAGCCTCATGCGGGCCCGGAACTTCAACATCGATTCGCTCGCCGTGAGCCGGACCGACCAGGCCGGCCTGTCGCGGATGACGATCACCCTTCGCGGCGACGACGTCGCGGTCGAGCAGGCGGCGAAGCAGCTCTACCGCCTGATCGACGTGCTCAAGGTCCAGGACGTCACGAGCGAGCCGACCGTCGAGCACGAGCTCGCGCTCGTGAAGATCCGGGCGACCGACTCGAACCGGGCCGAGGTCATCAAGGTCGTCGAGCTCAGCCGGGGCCGGATCGTCGACCTCGGGCCCGAGTCGGTCATCGTCGAGATGAGCGGGCCGGAGGCGGATGTCGATGCGTTCGTCGGCCTCGTCCGCATGTTCGGCATCAAGGAGCTGGTCCGGACCGGCGCGGTCGTCATGGCCCGCGGCTCGGCATCGATCGAGGAGGCACTCAAGAAATGACGGCGCGCATGTACTACGACCGGGACATCGAGCCCGAGGCGCTCAAGGGTCAGACCGTGGCCGTCGTCGGGTATGGCAGCCAGGGGCATGCCCACGCGCAGAACCTGCGCGACTCCGGCGTGGAGGTCGTCGTCGGGCTCAAGGAGGGCTCGAAGAGCCGCCAGCTCGCCGAGGAAGCCGGGCTGAAGGTCGCGACGGTCGCGGACGCGGTGAAGGCGTCCGACGTCATCATGATCCTCGTCCCGGACACGGCGCAGAAGGCGCTGTACGACGCCGAGATCGCGCCAAACCTGCGACCCGGCCAGCTCCTGATGTTCGCGCACGGCTTCAACATCCGGTTCGAGCGGATCAAGCCACCGGAAGGCGTCGATCTCGGGATGGTCGCCCCGAAGGGTCCGGGGCACCTCCTGCGGAGCGTATACACGCAGGGCGGGGGAGTGCCGGCGCTGTTCGCCGTCGGCCAGGATCCGAGCGGCACCGCTCGGGCGCGTGTGCTCGCCTACGCGGGCGCGATCGGCGCCACGCGGGCCGGCGTCCTCGAAACGACGTTCAAGGAGGAGACCGAGACCGACCTCTTCGGCGAGCAGGCACTGCTCTGCGGCGGCGTCTCGGCCCTCATCAAGGCAGCGTTCGAGACGCTCGTCGAGGCCGGCTACCAGCCCGAGCTCGCGTACTTCGAGACGATGCACGAGCTGAAGCTGATCGTGGATCTCATGTACCGCGGCGGCCTCAACTTCATGCGCTTCAGCGTCAGCGACACCGCGGAATACGGCGACTACGTCTCCGGCCCTCGGGTCGCGGAGGGCGTGAAGGCCACGATGAAGGACGTCCTGACCGACATCCAGAGCGGCGCCTTCGCGAACCGCTGGATCGCCGAGCAGGAATCCGGCGGCGCCGAGTTCCGTCGCCTCCGAGAGCAGGATCGCGACCACCAGATCGAGCAGGTCGGCGCGGACCTCCGGGCCCAGATGCCGTTCCTGAATCCGGTCGTGGTTCGCGCGGGTGAGGCGCAGGCCGCGGTGACGGGCGCGGCCTCCGCTGGCGCCGCGGACCCCGCGCCGGCCGGCGCCTCGGTACCGGGGCGCCCCGCCTGATGCCCGTCGCCGCCGGCAGCGTCCGGATCTTCGATACGACCCTCCGCGACGGCGAGCAGGCCCCCGGCGCCGGCCTTACCGCTGCCGAGAAGCTCGAAGTCGCCCGCCAGCTTGCGCGCCTCAAGGTCGACGTGATCGAGGCCGGCTTCCCCGCGGCGTCGCCCGGCGACTTCGAGGCCGTCAACCGGATCGCACGCGAGATCAAGGGCGGGATCGCGATCGCCGCGCTCGCTCGGTGCAAGGACGGCGATCCGCAGCGGGCGATCGAGGCGATCAAGGTCGCCGAGCGCCCGCACCTCCACGTCTTCATCGCGACCAGCGACATTCACCTGAAGCACAAGCTCCGGATCGATCGCGAAACCGCGCTCGCCGAAGCCGTCCGCTGGGTGCGCCACGGCCGCGAGCAGCTGGGCCGCGATGCCGAGATCGAGTTCAGCGCCGAGGACGCCTCGCGCACGGATCCCGACTTCCTGCTGAAGGTCTACGAGGCCGTCGTCGAGGCCGGCGCGTCGACCGTCAACGTCCCGGACACCGTCGGCTACGCGATCCCGGCGGAGTTCGGCGCGCTGGTCGGGCGGGTCGTCGCGCTCGTCGGGCGCGATGCGACCGTGAGCGTCCACTGTCACAACGACCTCGGGCTCGCGACGGCGAACACGCTCGCGGCCGTCCAGGCCGGCGCGCGCCAGGTCGAGGTCACGATCAACGGCCTCGGCGAGCGGGCCGGCAACGCCTCCCTCGAGGAGGTCGTGATGTCGCTCCGGACCCGCCCGACGCAGTTCCCGGAGCTCGTCAGCGGCGTGCAGACCGAGCACCTGACCGCGGCTTCGCGCCTCGTCAGCTACCTCACCGGGTTCGCCGTGCAGCCGAACAAGGCGATCGTGGGCGGGAATGCCTTCGCCCACGAGTCCGGCATCCACCAGGACGGGATCATCAAGAACCCGCTGACGTACGAGATCATGACCCCCCAGTCCGTCGGGCTGACCGGGAGCTCGCTCACGATCGGCAAGCTCTCGGGCCGGAAAGGCCTCGCCGGCAAGCTCGCGCAGCTTGGCTACACGGTCGAAGGCGAGAGCCTCGACCTCGTCTACCGACAGGCGATCGAGCTCGCGGATGCGAAGAAGGACGTCACCGACGACGACCTGATCGCCCTCGTCGAGCAGCAGGTCGCCGAGGTTCCCCAGGCCGTCCGGCTCCAGGGCTGGAACGTCACCTCCTCGCACGGCGGCAAGGCCACCGGGATGGTCTCCCTCTCGATTGGGGACGAGGAGCAGGCCCAGGCCGCGATCGGCAATGGGCCGGTCGATGCGCTCTTCGCGGCAGTCGACGCCGCGATCACGCCGGTCCTCGGCTGGCACCCGGTGTTGGAGACCTACGAGATCAAGGCCGTGTCCGGCGGCGAGGATGCCCAGGGCCGCGCGCTGGTCCGCTGCCGTCGATCGACCGACGTCGGGCCGGGCGCGCTGATCGTCTCCGGCCACGGGTTATCGACGAACATCATCGAGGCGTCGCTCGAGGCCTATCTCGTGGCCGTGAACAAGCTCCACGGCGCGGGCTTGACCTCCGTCGGAGCGGCATTCGATGGCAGCCGCACGACCGCCGAGCTGCCGTGATGGCCGATCGGGCCTACCGGGTCGTCACGCTCCCGGGCGACGGCATCGGGCCGGAGGTCGTGGGCGAGGCCCGCGACGTCCTGGACGCGGCGGGTCGCGCCTTCGGGTTCTCGATCGAGTGGACCGAGCTGCTCGTCGGCGGGGCCGCGATCGAGGCCTACGGCGTGCCGATCCGGCCCGTCGATCTCGAGACCTGCCGTGACGCAGATGCGATCCTGCTCGGCGCCGTCGGCGGGCCCGCCTGGAGCGACCCGAATGCCTCGATCCGGCCGGAGCAGGCGCTGTTCGCGCTTCGTGGCGGGTTCGAGCTGTTCGCCAACTTGCGGCCCGTGAGCGTCCATCCCGCGCTGGCGTCGTCGTCGCCGCTCCGCCCGGAGCTGCTCGAGGGCGTCGACCTTCTGATTGTTCGCGAGCTGACCTCCGGTCTGTACTTCGGCAGGCCCTCCGAGGAACGGCAGACCGCCGACGGTCGGATCGCGGTCGACACGCTGCTCTACACCGAGGCCGAGATCCGGCGCGTCGTGCGTCTCGCGTTCGAGATCGCGCGCGGCCGCCGCCGCAAGCTCACGAGCGTCGACAAGGCGAACGTCCTCGCGAGCTCGAGGCTGTGGCGCAAGGTCGTCGACGAGGAGCGCGCCAATTTCCCGGATGTCGAGGTCGAGCACCAGCTCGTCGACTCGTGCGCGATGCTCCTCGTGAAGCAGCCCGCCGCGTTCGACGTCCTCGTGACCGAGAACCTCTTCGGCGACATCCTGTCGGATGAGGCGAGCGTCCTTTCCGGATCGCTCGGGCTGCTGCCGAGTGCGTCCCTCGGCGACCGGCGCACCGCGCACGGCACATTCGGCCTGTACGAGCCCATCCACGGCTCGGCGCCGACGCTCGTCGGGACCGGATCGGCGAACCCGATCGGGACGATCCTGTCGGGCGCGACGCTCCTGCGGCTGTCCCTCGGCGAGGAGGACGCGGCGACTGGGATCGAGTCGGCCGTCGACGCCGCGATCGCGGAGGGCCTTCGGACACCCGACCTCATGCCGAGCGGCGGCTCTGCTTCGGGGTCGGACCTGACCGCGGTCGGCGGTCGACAGATCACGGACCGCGTGATCGAGCGCCTTGGCGCGGGGCTTGGGGCCGAGGCTCATGCCGTGCTGGCCGGGGGGTCCCGCTGATGGCCGGCTTCACGGTGGGGGCACCGGTCGTCCTCTACGACACAACCCTGCGCGACGGCACACAGGGCGAGAACATCACGCTCTCCCTCGCCGACAAGCTGCGCATCGCCCGCATGCTCGACGAGCACGGATTCCCCTACATCGAAGGCGGCTGGCCCGGCTCGAACCCGAAGGACGTGGACTTCTTCAAGGCGGCCCGCGGCATGACGTGGCGCACGGCGAAGCTCGCGGCATTCGGGTCGACGCGGCATCGCTCGAATCGCGCGGACGCGGATCCAAACCTGCTGGAGCTGGTCCGCGCCGAGACGCCGGTCGTGACGATCTTCGGCAAGAGCTGGCTGCTCCACGTCACGGAGGTCCTCGGGGCGACGCCTGCGGAGAACCTCGACATGATCGCGGAGAGCGTCGGCTTCATCGTGAGCGAGGGTCGTGAGCTCATCTACGACGCCGAGCACTTCTTCGACGGCTACAAGGCGGACGCTGACTACGCGCTCTCGACCTTGCGCGCCGCGCGTGATGCCGGCGCCCGAACGCTCGTCCTGTGCGACACGAACGGCGGAACGCTCACGAGCGAGCTCGTATCGATCATCGAGAACACTCGGTCGTCGCTCGAGGACGATCCGGCGTCGCCGTCGTGGCCCCTGGTCCTGGGGGTCCACACCCACAACGACGCCGAGCTCGCCGTGGCGAACTCGATCGCGGCCGTTCAGGCCGGCGCCCGCCACGTCCAGGCGACGATCAACGGCTACGGCGAGCGCTGCGGCAACGCGAACATGGTCAGCATCCTCGCGAACCTCGCGCTCAAGACCGAGCTGCCTCTTACCCCGTCCGGCGGCGGCGACCTCGCGGCGCTCACGGAGCTCTCACGCTCCGTCGCCGAGATCGCCAACCAGGCCCCGAACGACTACCAGCCCTACGTCGGCCGGTCGGCGTTCGCCCACAAGGGCGGCGTCCACGGTGCGGCGGTCGCGAAGGTCGAGCGCAGCTACCAGCACGTCGATCCGACGGCGGTCGGCAACGAGGGCCGCCTCGTCGTCTCGGAGCTTGGCGGCCGGGCCAACACGCAGCTCCGGGCGGAGCAGCTCGGCCATCGGCTCGAGGGCGTCGTCGACCCGCGGGTCCTGTCGACGCTCGTCAAGAAGCTCGAGAGCGAGGGCCTCTCCTTCGAGGGCGCCGAGGCATCCTTTGAGCTCCTCATCCGGCGCCACCAGGACGGCTATGTGCCGCCGTTTCGCATCGTGGACTACACGTGCCTTGTCGAGCAGCGCGCCGACAGCGAGCTCCGTGCCGAGGCGACCGTCAAGGTCGAGGTCGACGGCGAGCTCCTCCACACCGCGGCGGATGGCAACGGCCCCGTGAACGCTCTCGACGCGGCGCTCCGCAAGGCCCTCCGGGCGTTCTACCCGGTCCTCGACACGGTCCACCTGTACGACTACAAGGTCCGGATCCTCGATTCGGGCGCCGCGACGGCCGCGAAGACGCGCGTCACGATCGAATCGACCGACGGCACGCTCGAATGGTCCACGATGGGCTCCGACACGAACATCATCGCGGCCTCGGCGACCGCCCTCGGCGATTCGCTCGAGTACGCGATCTGGAAGGGCGCCGCCGAGCTGCGGCGGCGAGATGAGCGACACTTCACGACCGTGATGCCGGGGAGATAGGTTTCGATGGAATCAACGCAGAACGCGCTTCACCTGACCCGCTGGACGGTCGCCTCGGGCAGCAACGTCCAGAGCCGCGGCGCGGTCGTCATCGACGCGGGCGATCACCACTGGCGAGCGTCGGCCGAGGGCAACGGCGCCGTCGACGCGCTGTACCGGGCGGTCGACCAGGCGCTCGTCGAGGTGCTCGCGGGCCACCCGCGGCTCGTCGGTTACGACGTTCACGCGGTCGCAGAAGGGCCGGACGCCGAGGGCCTGGTCTCCGTGGCGATCTCGCCGCCGGCCGCCGAGGGCGCTCGCGGCGCCGGTCGCTACACGGGCTCGGCCCAGAGCACGAACATCATCGCCGCCTCGATCGACGCCTACGTCGAGGCGCTCAACGCGATGCTTGCCGAGGCCCACTGGGCCGGCGCCGCCGAGTCGGCCGGCAAGCGCCGCCCCGCCAAGGCGCCGCACCACGGCCGCCGCGCCGAGCTCGACCCGGATCAGAAGACCGAGGATTCGACCAGCTGGTTCGAACGCTGACGCTCCCGGTCGCGTACGCGGGCGAGCCGGGGGCATTCGCGGAGGACGCGGTCATCGCGGCCTTCGGCGGCGACGTCGAGCGGCTGCCGGTCGGGTCGTTCCGGGAGGTTTTCGAGCGGCTCGCGAGCGGCGAGGTCGCCAGCGGCGTCGTGCCGATCGAGAACTCCGTCAACGGCAGCGTCCGAGAGGTCTATGACCTGCTGCTCGAGCACGGGCTCGCGATCGTCGGTGAGGTCGTTGTGCCCGTCGAGCTATGCCTCGCGGCGCTGCCGGGCCAGCACCTCGAGGGCATCGAACGGGTCTATTCGCACATCCAGGCGCTCGGTCAGGCTGAGCGATTCCTGCGCGAGCGCGACTGGACGCTGCTCACGACCTACAACACGGCGGGTGCCGGCAAGCTGATCGCGGACGGGCGGGAGCCCGACGCCGCGGCGGTCCTGTCGGCGCGGGCCGCGGAACGGTTCGGGCTCGAGGTCCTCGCCGCGGGCATCCAGGACGTGGCCGACAACCGGACTCGCTTCCTGATCCTCGCTCGCGAGCCGGAAGCGGCCGCGCCGGATCCGGCCCGGCCCTATCGGACCACGCTGGCGTTTGCGGTGCGGAACGAGCCCGGCACGCTCCTGCACGCCCTTCGGACCTTCGCCGAGCACGGCATCAACCTCTCGAGCCTCGAATCGCGCCCGAGCCGGACGGTCGCCTGGGAGTACGT
>DAINSJ010000072.1:0-8119 GCA_036741375.1 Candidatus Limnocylindrales bacterium | reverse complement strand
ACGAGGAGGCCCGTGACGAGGCCCCAGCCGATCGTCCGGCTGATGATCCGATCGAACGGCACCTTCGGCACCCACTGAACCCGGCGACGCCAGAAAGCGAGCTTCGGAGTCGACCTCCCGCCGTTCCGCACCCGGCTCGGACACCTCGCCCGGCCGGGTGCCGTTTGATTCGGTGCTGGGTGCCTAATTCCCCTGCGCTGATCACTAACCGTCGCCCGTCGTGTCGTTGCGCAGGCAATGCTCTCCTCGGAGCGCATCAAGCCCCCGGAATCGTCGGTCGACGTGTCCGCCTCGAGCGGTCGCGCCGGCCCATCCGGGGCCATCTGGGCGATCCATGGCGAGCGGCTGGCCTGGTCGGGATAGGTGCCCTGGATCAGGAGACCGGCAACCCTGCGAGCGCGTCGAGGGCCTCGGCGATCTTCTCTTCCGGGTAGGCGTAGTCCACGAGGGCGCCCGAGAGGTAACGCTCGTAGGCCGACAGGTCGAAATGGCCGTGGCCGCAGAGATTGAAGAGGATCACGGTCGGGCGGCCCTCGTCCCGAGCGCGGACGGCCTCGTCGATCGCGATCCGGATCGCGTGGGCCGGTTCCGGCGCGGGGAGGATCCCCTCCTGCCGAGCGAAGTGGACGCCGGCCTCGAACGTCGACTGCTGCGGGACGGCCCGCGCCTCGATGAGGTCGTGCTCCTTGAGCAGGCTGACGAGCGGCGCCATGCCGTGGTAGCGAAGTCCGCCGGCATGGATCGGCTCGGGCACGAAGCTGTGGCCGAGCGTGTGCATCTTCACGAGCGGCGTCATCTGGCCCGTGTCGCCGAAGTCGTAGCGGTACGTGCCGCGCGTCAGCGAAGGCGCCGCATCGGGCTCGACCGCGATCACCCGTGGCTTTGGTCCGCCGCGCAGCCCGCGACCGATGAACGGGAACGTCAGGCCCGCGAAGTTCGAGCCGCCGCCGGTGCAGCCGATGATGATGTCCGGCTCCTCGCCCGCCATCGCCATCTGCTCGATCGCCTCCTGGCCGATGACGGTCTGGTGGAGCAGCACGTGGTTGAGGACCGAGCCGAGGCTGTACTTCGTGTCCTCCCTGGGGCCCGCGTCCTCGACGGCCTCGCTGATCGCGATCCCGAGGGACCCGGGACTGTCCGGCGTTTCCGCGAGGACCTGGCGGCCATAGGCGGTCGTCGTGCTCGGGCTCGGGACGACCTCGGCGCCGTAGACCTCCATGAGGTTCCGGCGGTACGGCTTCTGGTCGTAGCTCGCGCGGACCATGTAGACCTTGACGTCGAGCCCGAAATACGAGCCGGCAAACGCGAGGGCCGAGCCCCACTGGCCCGCCCCGGTCTCGGTCGCGAGCCGCTTGACGCCCTCCTCCTTGTTGAAGAAGGCCTGGGCGAGCGCGGTGTTCGGCTTGTGGCTCCCCGACGGGCTCCCGCCCTCGTACTTGTAGTAGATGTGGGCGGGCGTATCGAGCGACTTCTCGAGCCGCCGCGCGCGGAAGAGCGGGCTGGGCCGGTAGAGGCGATAGGCCTCGCGGACCGGCTCCGGGATCTCGATCTCCCGCTCGGCGCTGACCTCCTGGCCAATAAGCGCCATCGGGAAGAGCGGCGCCAGGTCCTGGGGCCCGATCGGCTGCCCCGTGCCCGGATGCAGGACGGGAGGTGGCGGGACCGGCAGGTCGGCGACGATGTTGTACCAGGCGCGCGGGATGCGGTCCTCACCGAGGAGGAACTTCGTCGTGTCGGCGGCCATCGTGGACTCCTCTGGGGCGACGGGATGAGCGCGAATCTACCTCTCGCAGGCTGCCCGTGCGATTCGCTCAGGCCTCCCGGGGTGGCGAGCCGGATCAGCCCACCAAGGTGACTGACTCGGCGGTCGCGGCCGTCTCGCAGCGCGCATGGTCTCGGAGCTCATCCCGTGTCAAACTAGAGCGCGGTGATCCGCGAGACGCTTCCTCGCTTCGACCTGTACGCGGAGCTCGAAGTCGCGCGCGACGCGAGCGTGGACCTCATCGAGGCGGCCTACCGCTTGCTCGTCAAGCAGCATCATCCCGACGTCGCCGCGTCCCAGGACGATCGGCGGATCAAGCGACTCAACACCGCCCGCGCCTGGCTCAAGGACCCCGCGCTGCGGCGCCGCTACGACGCGGCGCGCTCGATCGACCGACCCGCTGCTCCTCGCGCACCGGCCCGGGCCACATTCGGGATCCACGCGCGGCAGGTCCGGGAGTTCCTGTCGGAGGTTCGAGCGCTCGATCCGTACCGGGCGCGCCAGGTCTGGGACGGTCGGGCCGTGGCGCATGCGAAGGGCTATTCGAAGGCGCGCCAGCGCGCATTGGATGCGGCGAGCGGACAGCGCGAGAACGAGTTCCTTCTCGCCCGGGAAGCCGCGTCGGTCATCGCCCGAGGCCAGCTCGGCGACACGCTCTTGACCGAGCGGGTCCTCGACGTCGTCGCGGACGTCGCCGGCGCAATCACGATCCGTGACCTCATCTCTGGCCGCGATTTCGAGCTGCTGCTCCTGCCCTGGCGGTGGCGCGGCAAGCCGGTTGCCGTTCGGCCGCCCGATCTCGCGCGTCCTACGGTCGTTGCACAAGCGGTTGCCATGGCGGCGCCGCCGGCCGCCGCTGTGGCCTCACAGCTTCCGACACCTCGAAGGCCTCTGACGGCAGTCGAGCCTCCGCCGGCCGCACCCACGCTGTCTGCGACTCCTGCTTCCGTCGGGCGCCGAGGCACGGGGACATCGATCCCCCGGCCCGCGATCATCGCGCTCATCGCGGTGATTGCGGTCGCGAGCGGGATCGCGCTCCTGAACCTGCCGGCGCGGGAGGGCGGAGTCGTCGGCATCACGGGTGCACCGAATTCGACCCAGGGCCTCGGGGGCGTGGCGGTCCTGCCAGCCGGGTCGACAGCCAGCTCGGCGTCGCAGTCGCTCGTCGAATCCGCTGCGCCGACGGCGACGATCGGAGCGAACGGCACTGCCGAACCGATCTTCGTGCCGCCTCACTTCCCCACCCCGGCGCCGTTGCCCACGCCAGCGAGCTCATTCGGTCCAGGGCCGACCCCGCGCCCGACATCGACCCCCGCGCCAACACTGGTTCCGACGCCGACCCCGAGTGTCGGTCCCCGGCCGACCCCGGCCCCGACGCCCACGCCTGGGCTGATGTGCACGGTCCCGAGCTTGATCAACGTCCCGAGCGGCTCGGCGCAATTGCACTGGTCGAACGCCGGCTTCACCGGGACCGTGATCTTCGAGCCGCCGGTCCCGCCGGCCTACAGGATCCGCTGGCAGAGCCTGACCGCTGGCACGTCCGAGCACTGCACGAGCGGGATCACCGTTCGAAGCACGGCACCCTGAACCCGCGTCGGGAGCACGAAATGTACGCGCCCGCGGACGCCGTGGCTCGCTGCGCTCGGCTTCTGTAGCAGGCCGTCCGTGCGGTACGCTCCGTGCTCACAGCAACCGGGAGCCATGGGTGGTCTGTAGCAACTGCGGGTTCGCGAACGAGGCGGGGCGCAAATTCTGCGGCGAGTGCGGCAGCGCGCTGGCGGCGATCTGCCCGTCGTGCGGCGCGTCGAACTCCGCCACGTCGAAGTTCTGCGGCGAATGTGCGACGCCGCTCGTCGCGGGAGTTGGCGCGGCGAACGCGGCCTCCGCGAGCGCAACTGGCACGCCCTCTAGTGCGTCCGCCGCAGCCCCGACCAACGCGCCGATCGCGGAGCGGCGCCTCGTCTCGATCCTCTTCGCCGACCTCGTCGGATTCACGACCCTCGCCGAGGGCCGCGACGCCGAGGACACACGCGAGCTCCTCTCCCGCTACTTCGACATTTCGCGGGACGTGATCGGCCGCTACGGCGGGACCGTCGAGAAGTTCATCGGCGACGCTGTCATGGCGGTCTGGGGAGCGCCGATCGCGCATGAGGACGACGCCGAGCGATCGGTCCGGGCCGCCCTCGATCTCGTCGACGCGGTCAAGACCCTCGGACCGGGCGTCTCGGCGCGGGCCGGCGTCCTCACCGGCGAAGCCGCCGTCACGATCGGGGCGACAAACCAGGGCATGGTGGCCGGCGATCTGGTCAACACCGCCAGCCGGCTCCAATCGGTGGCAGCCCCGGGAACCGTCCTGGTGGGCGAGGCGACCGAGCGGGCGGCATCGCGGGCGATCGCATTCGAGCCGGCGGGCGACCAGGCGCTCAAGGGCAAAGCGGCGCCCGTCCCGGCGTGGCGGGCCCTGCGCGTCATTGCCCAGACCGGCGGACGAAATCGATCCGAGACGCTCGAAGCGCCGTTCGTCGGGCGGGATGACGACCTGCGCCTGATCAAGGACCTCTTCCGCGCCACCATCCGCGAGCGACGCGCTCGACTCGTCTCAATCATCGGGCCGGCCGGCATCGGCAAGTCGCGGCTCGCGTGGGAGTTCGCGAAGTACCGCGACGGCCTCGTCGATGCGGTCTGGTTCCACGACGGCCGCTCCCCGGCGTATGGCGAGGGCATCAGCTTCTGGGCCCTCGGCGAGATGGTCCGCCGTCGGGCCGGGCTGGTGGAGACCGACGACGAGGCGACGACGCGGACCAAGATCGCCGCGACCGTCGCCGAGCACGTGCCGGACGAGACCGAACGCCGCTGGATCGAGCCGGCCCTCCTTGCCCTGCTCGGCATCGACACCGGCTCGGTCCCGTCCGACGAGCTCTTCGCGGCGTGGCGGACCTTCTTCGAGCGACTCGCCTCGACGGGCCCGGTCGTCATGGTCTTCGAGGACTTCCACCACGCCGACGGCGGCCTCATCGACTTCGTCGACCACCTCCTCGAGTGGTCCCGGAGCTTCCCTATCTACGTCGTCACCCTCGCTCGCCAGGAGCTCATCGAGCGCCGACCGGATTGGGGTGCCGGCAAGCGGAGCTTCACCTCGATCTTCCTCGAGCCCCTGCCGCCCGAAGCGATGCACGAGCTGCTTGCGGGCCTCGTGCCGGGCCTCCCGGAGAGCGCCGAGCAGGCGATCGTCGCCCGCGCCGACGGCATCCCGCTGTACGCGGTCGAGACGATCCGGATGCTCCTCTCGGAGGGCAAGCTGACGCTCGACGGGAGCGTCTACCGGCCGACCGGCGACCTCACGAGCCTGGCCGTCCCCGAGACGCTGACGGCCCTCATCGCGTCCCGGCTTGACGCCCTGGCACCGGCCGATCGCGCCCTCGCTTCGGACGCCGCCGTCCTGGGCCAGAGCTTCACCCCGGAGGGGCTCGCATCGGTGAGCGGGCTCGACCCGGACGAGCTCGCCGCGAGGCTGCGGTCGCTCGTCGGCCGCGAGATCTTCACGATCCAGACCGACCCTCGAAGCCCCGAGCGCGGCCAGTACTCGTTCGTTCAGGCGCTGATCCGCGAGGTGGCGTACAACGCCCTGGCGAAGCGCGATCGAAAGAACCGGCACCTTGCCGCCGCGAGGTTCTTCGAGAGCCTCGAGACGGACGAGATCGCGGGCGGCCTCGCCGGGCACTACCTCGCGGCGTACCAGAACAGCGCCGAGGGCGCCGAGGCAGACGCCGTGGCAGCGCAGGCGAGGATCTCGCTCATGGCCGCCGGCCAGCGCGCCGCCGAGCTCGGCTCGCACGTCCAGGCGCTGACATTCCTTGAACAGGCGATGACCGTCACGACGGATCCAGTCGAGTCGGCACGGCTGCTCGAGCTCGCGGGCCACGCCGCGCTCAATGCCGGCCGATACGAAACGGCGGAAGATCTCACGCGACGAGCGCTGTCGGCGCAGCGAGCGCTCGGCGACCGCACAGCGATTGCCCGCGTCACCGAAGGGCTCGCTCGCGTGCTCATCGGCAACTATCGAACCGTCGACGCGATCGCGATCCTCGAGCCGGCCGTCGAGGAGCTTGCCGATCTCTCGGGAACGCCGGAGGGTATCGGCCTGATCGGTCACCTCGCGCGTGCGCACTTCCTGAACGACGACAATCGAAGAGCGATCGAGCTGGCCGATCGGGTCCTCGAGGCGGCCGAGCACGCCGACCTCGCCGCCGTCGTCGCCGACACGCTCGTGACGAAGGGCACTGCACTCGGTGCCATCGGGCGTCCGATCGAAGGTATCGGCATCATCTCCGCCGGTCGCCAGCTCGCGGACGCGAACGGGTTCAACCTGACTGTCCTGCGAGCGATCAACAACCTCGGGTTCATCGACGGCGGAGGCGGACGCGACCCGCGATCGGCTCTTGCGAGCGCGAAGGCTGGGCTCGCGCTCGCCCGCCGACTCGGAATCCGTGGCTGGGTCGCGTCGATGCTCCAGAACGTCGGCGAGTTCGGTGTTCGGACGGGAGACTGGGCGACGGGCCTCAGCGGGCTCGAAACCGCGCTTACGGAGGAATGGGATCCCGTGGACCGAATGTGGCTCGTCATTGCGGCCACGCAGATCCGGGCCCTCCGCGGCGAGCCCGTTGCCGATGCCCTCCGGGAGATCGACCTGCTGCTCGGCGACCGGAATGATGCGCAGGCGGCCGCGAACGTGGCCATGACCTACGGGGTCGCGGCACTCGCGAGCGGAAACATGCCTGAGGTCATTGCGACGTGCGCCCGTGCCGAGGCTCTGTCCTCAACGCTCGAGGCCGTCCTTCGGCCGCGGGCCGCGCGGGCAGCCCTCTGGATGGGCGACGTCAGTACGGCCCAGGCGCACCTGGCCGCCAGCGAGGCCTCCGGCCTCCACGGCCCGTCCATCGAGGCCGACCGTCGCACGGTGCGGGCCGGGATCGCCGCCCTCGAGGGCCGTTCGACGGAGGCGCTGCCGCTCTACCGAGAGTCGCTCCGTGCGTGGCGCGACCTCGGCCTCAGCTGGGATGAGGCGCTCTGTGGCCTCGACATGGTCGTCCTCCTGGACCCGGCCGACCCCGAGGTCCGTTCGATCGCCGAGTCGACTCGCGAGATTCTTGTCCAACTGGAGGCGGCGCCCTTCATCGCTCGCCTCGACGCCGCTGTCGATTCGGCGGTCGGGTCCGGTGATCGCCCGGGTGCGCGACGCCCGAATGTCCCCGAGCAGCAGGTGGCGAGCGCGTCGTAGGCTGCCGCTGGCCCGTGGCGTGCGGAGGTCGTCGCCGATCAGCCACCCGCGACCTCGTGCTGCGCCCAGGCATAGAGAGCGTCGTAGACCGGGAGCTCTAGCGCGAGCTGGCGCTGGTCGTCGACGCCGAGCAGGGCGAACCCCTCGGCGATCGCCTCGAGGCCGCGTGACTGCGGCGTGGCGTCCCGGTCTTCCGAGACGTCGGCCCCATGGACGACCTTCGCGAGGAGGGCGACGGCCGGGTCGTCGATCTTGTACGCCTCTACGAGGACCTCGAACGAGCACTGCCCGTCGCGGTGGGTGAATTTCGCCCCCGGCGCGTCAAAGCTGATCGCGCCCTCGCGCTCGGCGTAGGGCAGCACGTCGTCGCGCGGCACGTAGACGATCTCGGCCTCGGGGTCGATGAACTTGCGAATGAGCCACGGACAGGCGATCCGGTCGGTCCGGGGATGCTCGCGCGTCACCCATTGCATAGCTTGCCCTCCTTCGTTTCCGGCTTCGATCGCGCCGGCTGACGAATCCACCCCCGTATCGGCCGGATCATTAGATTGCACGCTGATCAGCCGCATCGTTCCACAACCCGCAGCCTTGGGCGGAAGGCCTCGGGGCGGATGGCCGTCGGCTCGAGGTTACGACGCTTCATGACACCACAGGCGTTCGGCACCACACTTGGTTCGGGCCGATCACCGGCCACACCGTCGGTCAGCCAGAGGAGACCAGGGAATGAACACCAGAAGCGGCGGCATCGGAATCGTCGGGATCATCGTGATCATCATCGTGGTCCTCTTCCTGCTCGGCAGGCTGTAGGCCGCCGGGCCATCCCAGCCAGATGGCTTCAGTCACGAGGCTCGCGCGCGTCGCCCGGGTGGCCATGCTGCCGGAGACGCGTCGCCTGATCGTCGCCGCCAGACGGTCGAGCGCTGTCCGCACGCTCGCCCACCGCGTCGTCCACGACCGGGCCAGCCTCGTCCGGGACGCCACCCACCCCGGGGACCCCCGAGATCGCATTCGCAGCGTGGCAAGACATCCGGCCGCCCGCGAGCTCGCCAATGCCAGCCTCGTGTTCCTGCCGATGCGCT
>DAINSJ010000071.1:0-8240 GCA_036741375.1 Candidatus Limnocylindrales bacterium | reverse complement strand
TCGAACGAATTCGACCGCATTGACCGCCCGCTGAGCGTGGTCAAGTCGATTCGTATTCCGCTCTGAATAGCGCAGCCTCTCCGACTCCGGCCTGGCGTGAGCTGTCAAGAACGTGCCCGGGAATCACAGCTATCCCGCCGAGCGCGCGATCTCTCTCGCCTTCGCCCTTGCCGTGGCCGCCGCTGTCGGTCGCTTGCGCGTCCCCGCGTCCACCGACGCGCCGGACTTGACGACCGGGCTCACGAAGTCGCCGGTCCTGACGCCCTCGCCGACCTTCACATTCCGGCCGAGGCGGGCCCCGCGGCGGATCACGCTCTGCTTGCCGACAACGGTGATCCCCGTGTTGAGGCGCGTCGGCTCCTCCTTGTTCGGCGGCCCGTCGTAGGGGCCCTCGCCGACGATCGCCCCCTGGCCGACGACGACCTCCTTGTCGAGGATCGAGCGGTCGACGACGGCGCGGGCGCGAATGATCGAGTCAAACATGACGATCGAATCCCGGACGACGGCGCCGACTTCGACCCGGACGCCCGGCGACAGGACGCTGTTGACGACGGTGCCATCGATGATGCAGCCGTGGCTGATGAGGCTTCGATGGATCTGGGCCGTGGAGCCGACCTTCGCCGGTGCGCGCTCCTCGGAGCGGGTGTGGATGACCCAGTCCTTGTCGTAGAGGTCGAGCTCCGGATTGTCCATGAGGAGCGCCATGTTCGCTTCCCAGTACGACTGGATCGTGCCGACGTCCTGCCAGTAGCCGTTGAAGGCATAGCCGAAGACGCGCGCGCCGCCATCCAGCATCGCCGGGATGACGTGGCGGCCGAAGTCGACCCGGTCCTCGCTCATCCAGCGCTTCAGCGCCCGCTTCGAGAAGACATAGACGCCCATCGAGGCGAGGTCGCTCTTGGGCAGCTTCGGCTTCTCCTGCCACTCGGTCACGCGGCCGGTCTCGTCGAGCGCCAGGATCCCCATCCGGCTCGCATCGGCGAGGGGCACCCGACGGACCGCGATCGTGACGTCGGCGCGATGCCGCCGATGGGCCTGCACGAAGGGCTGGTAGTCCATCTTGTAGATGTGGTCGCCGGCGAGGACGAGGATCGTGTCCGCGTCCGACTGCTCGATGACGCTGACGTTCTGGAGCACGGCGTCGGCGGTGCCGCGGTACCACTCCGCGACGCGGCCGCGGGCGATGTAGGGCTGGAGGAGACGCACGCCGCCGTTGTTGCGGTCGAGGTCCCACGGCCGCCCGAGCCCGATGTGGTCGTTGAGGGACCGCGGGTTGTACTGGGTCAGGACGAAGACGTCGTCGATGTCGGAGTTCACGCAGTTCGACAGCGTGAAGTCGATGATCCGGTACTTGCCACCGAAGGGCACCGCGGGCTTGGCTCGCACCGAGGACAGAATCGAAAGGCGCTCGCCTTCTCCGCCGGCCAGGATCAGCGCCATCGTCCGCTTCACTCGGGGAGCCTCCTTCCGAGCGTTCGCCCAGTCGCGATCGTAGCAGGCCGCCACGAGAGCTCCCTTCCGTGGCTCGGCGGGGGAAATCGCGCAGCTTCGGGACCCTCGACCCAGCCTCGCTGCCAAATTCTCGCCACACGGGCCTTCGTCACTGCTCCCCGGCAGATCGTCAGTCAGATTCTCGCCACGCGGGAATTCGCGTCGTCCGTACGCCCATTCCGTGACAAATCACCGCCTCGAGGGAATTCTCGGCCCGCAGCGGGCGGCGACTCCCGCGTGGCGCAAATCTGGCAGGGAATGCCCCGCGGCTGAGCGTGGCCACCCGCGCGAAATCCCCATCCGAGCCGAATCGCGCTGACGAACGCCCGCCTGGCGGGAATGTGGCAGAGATTCGATGGCGGGCGCCGCGCGAGCGTGACCCGAGCCGCGGGACCATCCCGGCGGGGTCGCCCCGGCCTTCTAGAGGAAGAGCCTCGGGTTCACCCATGTGTCGTCGATCTGGATGGCCCAGTGGAGGTGCGGGCCGGTCGTGTTGCCGGTCATGCCCTCGTAGGCGATCACCTGGCCGGCATAGACGTACTGGCCGACCTGGACCGTGGGCCCCGGCGAGTTGTCGATGTGGCCGTACCAGCTGACGAGATGCGTCGAGTGGGCGATGACGACGATCCAGGCCGTGTCGTAGGGGCTCCGGCCGGCGAACAGGACCTTGCCGGCGCCGGCGGCCCGGATCGGGGTGTCCATCTGGTTCGCGATGTCGATGCCCTTGTGGAAGTGGGCACAGCTGCCGAGCGGCGGCTCCATGAAGAAGCCGGTGCAGCCGAACTCCTGGGTCACGATGCCGGGCATCGGCCACATGAAGCTGCCGGAATATTGCGATGGGATCCCGCCCTGCTGGAGCTGGGCCAGGACGAGCTTCCGGATGAGGGCTTCGATCTGCTTCTGGGCCTTCGCGGCGGCCGCGAGGTTCGCCTTCAGCTTCGCCTTGTTCGCAGCCAGCTTGGCGTAGGCGGCCTGTTGCGCATCGAGCAGCTGCTTCGTCCGGGCCTCGAGCTTCAGGAGCTGGGCGTTCGCCGCGGCGAGGTCTTTGAGCTGCTTGCCGACGACCGCTTTCTGGCCCGTCGCCAGCGCTTTCAGCTGGTTCGTCTGGTCGCGCGTGCTGACGACCGTCTGGTGGATGACGTTTAGGACCTTCTGGTCGGATACGATCTGCTCGGCGAGGGCCTTGTCCTGGCCGGCGAAGTCGAGCTGGTAGCCGACTTCGGAGATGACGTCGGTGAAGTCCGAGCTCGAGAGGACCGTCTCGAGGAGCGAGGTTCGATCGGTGTCGTAGGCCGTCCGGATCCGCTCGGCGAGGATCTTCTTGCGGGCGTTGAGCTGCTCGCCCTTTGCCAGCTCCTGGGCCTGGACGTCGGCGAGCTGCTGGTCGAGCCCGGCGATCGTTGTCGTCAGCGCATCGACGGTGGCCTGCGCCTTCGCGACGTCCACGACCATGCCGACGATCTGGGCCTTCACGGCCGACACGTTCGAGATGACCTGGGCAAGCGACGCCTTCGTCGAGGAGATCCTGAGCGACAGCGCCCCCTGGCTCGCCGTCAGCGAGACGATCTCGGCCTTCGACTTTGCGATGGAGGCGGCCAGCGCCGACTGCTTGGCGTAGGCGTCCGTGAGGGGGTCGGACGCCGATGCGGACGGCGGCGTCACCGAGACGAAGAGGCCGCCGATGAGAGCGACGAAGATGAGCAAGGAGACCGCCCGGCGACCGAAGATCGGCTTCGGCTGGGTCGACCAGCCGCGCCGATCAGGGGCGGGGCGGCGCATCAGGCATGTTCATCGTGCGGGGGTCTCCGTCGCGCTGGGGGTCGCGGGGGTCGCTCGCCGGTGAGATCGTGAGCACCCCTACCGGCAACGATGGGCATGATACTGCAAGGTGTCGAGCACGCGACACCCCTACCTTTGTCACATATCCGCGAGGGACAGCAGGGCCCAGATCGCGCCGACGATCAGGAAGGGTCCGTAGGGCACGTAGCTGCGGAGCGTGATCCGCCGCAGGACGATCAGGGCGACGATCGCCAGCGCCCCGATGAGGGCGCCGCCGATCAGCCCGACCAGGAGCCGCAGCGGGCCGCCGAGGAGCCCCACGCTGACGAGCAGCTTGAGGTCCCCCAGGCCAATCGCGCCGGCCCCGAACGGGATCGAGAGCAGGTACAGGAACAAGGGCATTCCGACTGCCGCGGCGGCCGCGAAGCCGAGCTCCGTTGGATCGCGGACGTACGGGCCGACCCCGACGACGAAGCCGACGAGCGCCAGCGCGATCAGGGGGTACGTGATGACGTCCGGCAGCAGGCGCTGGTCCAGGTCCGTCGCGAACAGCAGGATCAGGGCCACGAGGTAGAGGCCCATCAGTGCGAGCTGACTGGCGTTGCCGCCGAATCGGTCTACGAGGAGCGCCCCGGAACCCGCTCCAACGACGGCGACGATCGGCGTCCGCCAGTCGATCGGCCGAATACCGCCGCCCTCGTGGGCCGGCCAGCGGGCCGCGATCCTGTCCGAGGCGAAACCCCAGGCCGCGCCGATGATCGCGCCGACGAGCACCCTACGCCCGGGCGCCGGCCAGGGCGAGCTCGACGAGGGTCGCGTGCGACACGCCCGTCGCGCCTCGAGCCGCGTACGGCAGGTTCTTCCGGAAGTAGCCCGTGCCGGCGATGTCGAGGTGGACCCACGGCTTCGTCACGAACTCCTGGATGAAGAGGGCGCTCTTCACGAGGCCGCCCTCGTTGTTCCGGGCAAAGTTCACGAGGTCGCCGTACCAGCTCTCCATGTCGGCCCGGTACTCCTCGATGAGGGGCAGCTGCCAGTAGCGCTCCCCCGCCTTCGCGGCGGCTCCGAGGACCTGATCCGCCCAGTCCTGCGGCGCGCCGAACAGGCCCGAGACGAGCTCGCCGAGCGCGCGGCTGACCGCACCCGTCAGCGTCGCGGTATCGACGAGGTGCGTGGCCCCGAGCTGCTCCGCGTACGTCAGGGCGTCGGCGAGGATGAGCCGCCCCTCGGCGTCGGTGTTCGTGATGTCGACCCATTTGCCGTTGAGCGCCTTGACGACGTCGCCCGGCCGGGTCGAATGTGGGCCGGGCATGTTCTCGACCGCCGGCGCGAGCGCCAGGAGCGGCGTCCCAGGGGCGAGCCGGGCGACGGTCACGATCGCCGCGATGACCGTGCAGGCGCCAGTCTTGTCCATCTTCATCTCTTCCATCCGGTCGGATGGCTTGATGCTGATGCCGCCCGAGTCGAAGCAGACACCCTTGCCGACGATCGCGAGGTGCCGGTCGAGCGCGTCCCGCTCGCCCTTCTTGCCCGAGCGCATGACGATCATCCGGGGCGGGTTGTCGCTGCCACGACCAACGGCCATGAAGAGGCCCATGCCCATCTCGGTCGCCTTCTCGGGCTCGATGACATCGATCGACAGGCCATGCTGCTTCGCGAGGGCCCGGGCCTCCTCGGCGAGGACGATCGGGCTCACATCGTTGGAGCTGCGGTTCGAGAGCGTCCGGGCGATATTCGCGCCCTCCCCGATGATCTGGCCGCGTTCCGCTGCCTTCGTCAGGACCGCGGCACTCTCGCCCGGGGCGACGAGGATGAGCTCGTCGAGCGCCGGCGGCGCCGTCGTGACGCCTTCGCGGTAGATCGTCGTCGGGTCGTAGGAGCCCTCGACGACACCGCGCGCGAGCAGCTCGGCAACGGCAGCGGCGCCACCCTCGAGCACCTCCGCGAGCGGGGTCAGCCAGATGGCGAGCGAGCGGACCGTCCGGCCCGCGAGGCGACGCTCCGCCGAGGCACCGACATGGACGACCGCCTCGCGATCGAGGACGTCCGGCTTGCCGCACAGGATCGCGAGAAGGCGGTCCGGCTTCGCCTCGCCCGCTCCGGCGAGGACCGTCCCGAAGCGCTTCGTCCCGAGCTCGCCGAACGCGACGAGCGAGCCGAGCTCTCCGCCGGAGCGTTTGTCGAGCTCCGCGACTGCGCCGCGGAATGGCGGATCGCCCATGACCGGGACGACGAGGACGTCGGCAGCCACATCCCAGGGCTGTGCCGTGACAACTCGAAGCTTCACCGCGATCTGGACCCTCCGATGACGCCGGCGCTCGGACCCCGCGGCGAGTGGGGGGAGTGTACCTAGACCGGAGAGGCCTCGGCGAGGGCGGCGTTGATGCGCCCGCTGGCGTCCTCGATGGCGAGCACGGCCTGGTTCAGGCCGCCGCGGGCGAACTCGGCGACGATGACGATCAGCGACCGATTGTCCGAGGGCAGGAGTCCTCGCGCGATCTTCTCCTGGCGGTAGGCCTCCTGGACGGCGAGGTTCGACTTGCCGCCGGACTTCGCGAGGGCCCCGTACAGGGCGGTGAGCGCAGCGTCGTAGCGGATGTGGCTCACCAGCCACGCGTCGAGGACCGTGACCTCGCTGCCGCTCGAGAAGGCGCTCTTCAGGAGGGTGATCTCGTCAAGGGTCGCCTTGGCGTTGGCGAGGACCGTCACCGCATCCGCGAACTTGCTGTTGAGCCCCCGATTGATTGCGGCGGCGACCGTCTTGTCGTGGGCCTGCAGGAGCGCCGTCAGCCGACCTGCGTCGACGCTCCGGCCGGTGACGTGCTCCCACTGGTCGGCAAGTCCACCGGCCGCATCGAGCGCCGCGAGGATGGCCGCGCGCCGGACGAGCGTCGCATTCGAGAACCGGATCACGGCGTCCGGTTCGTCGCCAGGGAGGCCGGCGAGGGTGTTGCGGAGATCGGTCGTGTCGCCCGTCAGGATCACCGCGATGCTGCTGCCGTGCTCGAGGGCCTTCTGGAGGGCCGCCGGGTCGGTGCCGGCAAGGTCCTGGAGCGCCGACTTCGCGTCCGTCGAGAGCTGGTCGACGTCCGAGGCGATCTGGCGGAGGCGGTTGCCCGCGTCGTCGAGTCGCACCTTGAGCAACGCGTCGCCGGGGTAGGTCAGCTCCTCGCGGTTCGCGCCGCCCGGCGGATGCGTGAGCTCGCCGACGAGGCCGGCACCACCGAGTGCGAGCGCGGCCGAAAGGGCGAGCCAGGCGATGGCCCCGACGATCGAGGTGACCCCCCTGGCGACCGAACGGACCCGTCTTCTGCTCGTCATGCGGCCGGGATCGTAGCATCGGGGCGTGTCCGGACCCCCCGCGCCTGCCCCCGAGCTCGCCCTGCACGACGCGGACGTGCTCGGGCCGTACGCGGCCGGCGGACCCGTCGGGCCCGAGGTTCGCGAGCTTGTCGCCGAGATGCCGAAGGCAGAGCTCCATCTCCACCTCGATGGCTCGCTCCGCATCGAGACGGCCCTCGAGCTCGCGAGAACCCGGCGGATCGAGGCGCCGCGCACCCGGGCCGGGATGGTCGGCGCGCTCGTGGCCCCGCCACGCTGCACGGACCAGGCCGATCTTCTGCGGGCGTTCGACCTGCCCATCGCGCTCATGCAGGACGCGGAAGCCCTCGAACGGATCGCCGCGGAGCTCGTCGATGACAAGGCCGCCGACGGCGTCCGATACCTCGAGATCCGGTGGGGTCCCCTCCTCCACGTCTCTCGCGGGCTGACGCTCGAAGACGGGATCGCGGCGGTCGTTCGAGGGGCGAACACGGCGGCTGCCCGCGCCGGGATCGCGGTTCGGCTGATCTGTACAGCGCTCCGGTCGCACGATCCCGTGGCCAACGTCGGCCTCGCCGAGGCGGCCGCGGGATTCCGCGACGCGGGGCTGACCGGCTGGGACCTCGCCGGACCGGAGGCGCGGTTCCCGGACCCGCTCACCCACGGCGCCGCGTTCGACGCCGCGCGCGCCGGCGGCCTCCGGATCACGCTTCACGCCGGCGAGTGGGGCGGCGCGGCGCAGGTCCGCCGGGCGCTCGTCATGGAGCCCGAACGGATCGCTCACGGGCCCGGAGCCGCCGACGACCCCGAGCTCGTTGCGGAGCTCCGCGCCCGCGGCGTTGTCCTCGATCTCTGCCCCTCGTCGAACGTCCAGGCGGCGATCGTGCCGACCGTCGCGGAGCATCCGCTCGCGCGCCTGCATCGGGCGGGCGTGCGCGTCACCCTCTCCACCGACGACACGACCGTGGCGAATCTCACGCTGTCGGAGGAGTACCTCCGCGCGCTCGAGCGGATCGGGCTCTCCCTCGAGGAGCTCTGGGCCATCGATCGGATGGCCCTCGACGTCGCCTTCGCGGACGAAGCGACGCTCGCCCCGATTCGTCGCGCGTTCCAGGAGTGGGCCGCGACGTCGCCGGTGCCTTTTGCCGCGAACCCGACCGGCGACGCGGTACGCTCCGCGAACACGCGGGAGGCGAACGCTTGATCGACTGTCGCAATTGCGGTTCCGCCAACGACGCCGGACGGAAGTTCTGTGGCGAGTGCGGCACGCGCCTCGCCTCCGCCTGCCCGAACTGCGGCACCGTCAACGGACCGACGTCCCGCTTCTGCGGCGAATGCGGCACGCCGCTGCCGGGCGCGAACGCCGGCGCCGGTGGCACCGCGGCGATCCAGCGCGCCGCAGGACCGGCTGGCACGACCGGCGCGAGCTTCGTGGGGGCCTCGGCCGCCGGGGCCACGGCGCCCGGTGCGCTCGGATCCGCTCGCCCGGCGAACGCTCCCGTCGCCGAGCGCCGCCTGGTCAGCATCCTGTTCGCCGATCTCGTCGGCTTCACGACGATCTCAGAGGGTCGCGATCACGAGGAGGTTCGCGACCTCCTGAGCCGCTACTTCGACGCCTCGCGGGAGATCATCGAGCGCTACGGCGGCAC
>DAINSJ010000070.1:0-8367 GCA_036741375.1 Candidatus Limnocylindrales bacterium | reverse complement strand
TGACGTGCGTACGATTGACGAGTTCGCCGAGCACGGCCCCCCGAGGGACCGGGCAGAGCGGCTTAAACTGAGCCCAGTTTCCTCCGAAGGAGGACGCACTCGATGATCGATCTGCAGCCGACGGTGCTCTCCCTCAGCGACGCCGCGGCGGTCAAGTTGCGCGAGCTGACCAAGGAAGAGACGAATCCGGCCATCGGCCTGCGGGTCTACGTCTATTCCGGCGGGTGCTCCGGCTTCCGCTACGGGATGATGCTCGAGGACCAGCCGACCCCAGAGGACAACGTGCTCGCCGTGAATGGCGTCCGCGTCTACGTGGACGGCAAGAGCGTTCCGCTCCTGACCGGGGCCGAGATCGACTACGTCGACACGCTCATGGGCGCCGGCTTCACCGTGAACAACCCGAACGCGGTGTCGGCCTGCGGTTGTGGCTCGAGCTTCCGAACCGCGGATGACGCGGGCACGGCTCGCTCCTGCGCCCACTGACCCAGCCCTGATTCGCAGCCCTGAAGCCGCCGGGTCTCCGGCGGCTTCGCTGATTCTGGGAGCCGTCGGCAGATGACGATCGACGACGCCCTGTCCGCCGCGGACGAGCTGGCGGCGAAGACCTTCGCGCGCTGGAAGGTGCCGGGGGTCGCGTACGGCGTGGTTCTGGATGGTGAGCTGATCCACAGTCGCGGCCTCGGGACCGTGCACGTCGGCGAGGATTGGGCGCCGGACGCCGACAGCGTCTTCCGGATCGCGTCGATGACGAAGAGCTTCACGGCGGCGACGGTCCTGCTCCTGCGAGACGAGGGCCGGCTCCGCCTCGACGATCCGGTCGGGCTTCATGTCCCCGAGCTGGCGAACCTCCGCGGTCCGACCGTCGACTCGCCGGTGATCACGATCCGGCACCTGCTGACGATGACCGCAGGCTTTCCGACCGACGATCCCTGGGGCGACCGCCAGCAGGGCCTCGATCTCGATCGTTTCGCCGAGCTGCTGCGGGGTGGGATCTCGTTCGCCTGGGCGCCCGGCGTGCGGTTCGAGTACTCGAACCTGGGGTACGGGATCCTGGGGCGGGCGATCACGAACGTGGCAGGTCGGGAGTACCGCGAGGTCGTCCGCGACCGATTCCTCGAGCCCCTCGGAATGCGCTCGACGACCTACGTCGAAGCCGAGGTTCCCGAGGACCGGCTCGTTCATGGCTACGTCTGGCGCGACGACGCCTTCCTCGAGGAGCCAATCGACCCGTACGGTGCGCTCGCCTCGATGGGTGGCGTCTTCACGACCCTCCGCGACCTCTCGACCTGGGTCGGCGAGTTCACGGACGCCTTCCCGCCGCGCGACGATCCCGAGACGGGCCATCCCCTCGGGCGGGCGAGCCGGCGCGAGATGCAGCAGCCGCAGCGGCCGTTCGGCCCGTCGGTCACCCACGCGTCGGCCGACGCCGCCCCGGACCTCGGCGGCGGTGGCTACGGGTACGGGCTCGTGGCGCTGGACCACCTCCGGTGGGGTCGCATCGTGACCCACTCGGGCGGCTATCCGGGCTTCGGGTCCGAGATGCGCTGGCACCCGGCGAGCGGGTACGGCGTGGTCGTCCTCGCCAACGGGCGGTACGCCCCCGTCGTCCATCTCGGTCGCGACATGCTCAACGCCATCCTCGAAGTGGCGGTCGCCTCGGCGCGGAAGGTCCGTCCGGGGCCCCCGACCGAGACGGCCCGCGCGATCGTCGAAGGTCTCCTGCGGCGGTGGGACGATACGGCGGCGGCGAACCTCTTCGCGATGAACGTCGAGCTCGACCGGCCGATCGCCGAACGGCGCGCCGCGATCGACAAGATCCGCGAGACCCACGGGAGCCTCAGGCCGGACGCGGATGCACCGCCGGAGTCGCAAAGCCCGTTCGATGTCACGTGGTGGATGCGCGGGGAGCGTGGTCGGGTGAAGGTCGAGATCCAGCTGTCGCCCGAGAAGGAGCCCCTCGTCCAGACGCTGAATCTCACCTCCGTGCCGGAGCCCACGCCGGAGCTCAAGGCGGCCGCGGAGCAGATCGTCGCGGCCCTCGCGGGGAGTGACGGCGGCTCGCCCCGGTGGCCCAAGGCGCTCGCCCTCGGCCCGGATGTCGACCGCGATGCGCTGGATCGAGCCTGCCGCGCCACGGAGGCGAGATTCGGAACGGTCCGGCTCGGGCCGCCGATCGCCGGCGATGGCGTGAAGACCGCGACGTTCCGCCTCGAATGCGCCCGCGGCAAGGTCGATCTCCGTCTCGAGCGCAATCCCGAGGACGGCGTCCTGACCGCGGTCGGGCTGGTGCCGGTGCCTTTCGCGGCCCCGCTCTACGCCGACTGAGGCTCCTTCGCGACCGAGGCTCCTTCGCGACCGAGGCTACGGGAGCGTTTCGAGCGCGGCCCGCGCGCGCTCTCGCGACAGGTTCCACGCCGGCCAGGCTCGACTCGCGTGATCACTGGCGAGCTCGATCCGACGCTCCCCGAGCGTCAACAACAGCGTTGCCCGGCTCGCCGGATCCAGACTTGGCAGCGCCGCGACGAGGAGCGGGACCGCGTCGTCGCCAAGCGTCGCGGCGTACCCGGCGTCGAAGCCGCTATGGCCGCCGGGCGGGACGAGGTTGGGATCGAGCACGCGCGCGAGGTTCTGTTGGGTGACAAGCGCCTGTGGCCCGACCGCCGCGACGAGCAGCGTCACCGCCACGGCCCCGAAGGCGAGCCCGTGGAACAGCCACGCCATCCGGTCGCGGACGAGGAGCGCGATCGCGACGGCACCGCCGATGGCCAGCCAGCCGATCGACGCGGCGACGTAGAACCGCAGCTCGGTCCAGCCGTAGATCTGCTGGTAGAGGCCCAGGCGGACCGCCGCAGAAGCGAGGATCACGGCGGTGAGCCCGAGGAGGGTGAGCGCGGCCAGGATGAAGGCGCGGGACCGACCCTCCGGGCGGCGAGCCGCGAGCTCGGCCACGGCGAGCAGCATCCCGGCTCCCGCCACTACCGCCACGAGCTGGAAGTAGCCCTCGCGGGCGTAGTCGCTGTACGTCACGCCGGTTGCCGCGACGACGACCTGGCCGCCGAACAGGTAGGCCAGCTGGAGCACCACGAACGCCGCGAACAGCACGTCGACCGCGACGAGGACGACAAGGGCCTCGGTCGAGGCTCGCAGGCGACCGCCAACAGATCCGGCGACCGCCGCGAGATCCCGGGACAGGTCCTCGCCGAGCGCGCCATCCACGGCCGCCAATCGAAACGGTGCGGCGTCGCCTGCGACGGCCAGGAGCCCGCCGACTGCCCAGGCAACGATGACGACCATGGAGAGGCGGCCGGCGAGATCCGCGATGTCGAAGGGCACGGAGAGCACGTTGCCGACGACGCGCGCGAACACGGCGTCCGCGGACGTCAGCAGCAGGCCGAAGCCCGCGACGATTGGGACGGCGATCAGGATGCCCCGCGCCACGGGGACGGCCCGCCGGCCCGATGCGCCGAGATCATGGAGCGCGCCGTCCGAGCCCGCACTCGCGAGGACTGCAAGGGAGCCGACCCCGAGGGATGTCGCCGCGAGCGCACCGAGTGCGGCGACCGCGAGCACGCTCCGTCTCGTGAGCGCCTCGCCCGAGGCGGCCACGGCCCAGGCAAGCGTCGCGAGGCCCGCGAGCAGGACCGCGAGGAACACGATGACCAGGTCGGTCCGGAGCGCGACGACGAGCGCCGCCGCCAGCGCGACCGGCGGCAGCCAGAGGTCGAGCGGGTCGATGCGGCGCTGACGGGGCCGAAAGATCGTCGTTGCGACGAGGATGCCGCCGACGGCGATCGGGACGTTGATCCCGAGGCCGACGCGGTCGAACAGGACGTCGCCGACGACGCCGGCCACGACCGCGGCCAGGGCGATTCGACGAGCGAGGCGAGGGGTCATGGTCAGTCCTCACAGGGAGGCCGCGAGCGTTGCGGCTCCTGCGGGACGGCTCGTCGTCGCGGAGTGTGGCGCTGGAGGGTCGCGCGGCCTCGGGCTTCAGCGCGCCTCGAAGGAGCGCTTCGAGAGGCCGTAGGCATAGCCCTCGATCGCGTAATCGGGCTTGTCATCCGGCTTCGCGACTGCGCCGAGGGTCACGAAGAGCGGCGCGAAGTGCTCGACGGTCGGATGGGCGTAGGGCATCCCGGGCGCCTTCTCGCGGAAGGCGAAGAGCTCATCGATGTCGCCGCGGTTCAGGGCCTCGGTCGCCCACTGGTCGAAGTCGATCGACCACTGCGGCGCGCCGGGCTTGCCCATGAAGTACTCGTGGATGAAGGGCAGGCCGTGCGTCAGGAAGCCGCTGCCGACGATCAGGACGCCTTCGTCGCGCAGCGGCGCCAGTCGCCGGCCGACCTCGAACAGGTGCTGCGGGTCGAGGTCCGGCATGGACATCTGGAGGACCGGGATGTCCGCGTCCGGGTACATCGCCTTGAGTGGCACCCACGCGCCGTGGTCGAGGCCGCGCATCTCCCGCTCGAGGACCCGCTCGTTCGCGGGCATCAGGCTCTTGATGGTTGCGGCGAGCTCCGGAGCAGGCGGCGAGTCGTAGGTGAGCTCGTAGTACTCCGGCGGGAAGCCGTAGAAGTCGTAGACGAGCGGGACTCGATGCGTCGAGCTCAGCGCCATCGGCGCGGTCTGCCAGTGGGCGCTGACGATCAAGATCTGCTTCGGTCGGGGCATCGAGGCGGCCCAACCTCCGAGCTGACCCATCCACTCCTCGTCCTCGAGCAGCGGCGGCGCGCCGTGGCCGAGGTAGATCGCGGGCAGTCGGGTGTCTTCTGGCGTCACCAAGGCATCGTATCCCGATGGGCGCCCGGGGTATCCTCGGCGCCTGAGGGGGCGCACAGGGAGTTGGCTTGACCTCGATCGTCGCTGTTCTGTCGCTGGCGGTCTCTGCATGACGACCGAGACGCCGCCCGCGAAGGCCGCGGGGCTCCGCCGTCGGATCGCCGAGCTCGAGGCGCAGCTGGCCACCGAGGCGGGCGCCGCGAAGACGCAGGCGGCCCTGTACGAGATCGCCGACCTCGCCGGCCGCGCCGCCGACATGCAGGAGTTCTATCGCGGGATCCACGCGATCCTCGGCACGCTCCTCTACGCCGAGAAGGTGCTCGGGGTCCTGCGCGAGTACCACGCCGCGATGGGCGAGCTCATCGTGGAGCACGGCGGTACCCTCGAGCACTTCGCCGGCGACGGGATGATGGTCTTCTTCAACGATCCGGTGTTGCAGGACGACCACGTGCTCCGGGCGGTCCGGATGGCGATCGCCATGCGCCGGCGATTCGACGAGCTCGCCGCCGGCTGGGCCAGGCGTGGCAACGAGCTCGGCTTCGGAATCGGCATCGCGACGGGCTATGCGACCCTCGGCCGCATCGGCTTCGAGGGTCGCTACGACTACGGCATGGTCGGGACGTCGGTCATCGTGGCGTCGCGCCTGAGCTCGGCCGCCGCTGCCGGGCAGATCCTGCTCGCCCCTCAGGCGCACGCCGCCGTCGAAGACGTGGTCGTCGTCGAGGATCTCGGCACCGTTCAGCTCAAGGGCTTCAGCCGGCCGACGATGGTCGTGAACGTCGTGGGTCTACGAGACGCCGGGCCGATCGCCGTCAGCGGTTAAGAGATCGTGCCGCCGCGAGGTGCTCCGCGAGCATGATTGTGATCAGGTGCGGGAACCCGGACGGGGCATCGGGAATGATCGACGCGTCGATCACGCTCAATCCTTCGACGCCGTGGACGCGACCGAGGGAGTCGACGACGTCGCCGTCCTCGGCCGAGGGACCCATCCGGCAGGTCCCGACGACGTGAGGAATCGAGTAGGCGTTTTCCATCACGTGCCGACGTCGCGAGGCTGCGTCATTCGGCGGCGACGGTGCCGCGTCGGTGGCGAGTCGTCGGATCTCGGGGTGGTTCGCAATTTCGACGCCGAGCTGGTAGCCCTCGACGAGCCGCTCCACATCGGTCTCGTCCTGGAGTGCGGGCAGCGTGATTCGAGGAGGGTCGGCGGGATCCGCGGAGCGGAGCCGTACGGAGCCGCGGGATCGAGGTTTGAGGAGAATCGGGTCGAAGGAGAACCCTGGCTCCTCGCCGTTCGGATCGGTGACCCAGAACATCAGATCCGGCGCGCCCATGCTGTCGGTAAGCGAGCTCCGGAACGTCGCGATCGTGTGGAGAATCGGCCCAGCCTCGACGGTGCCGCGCCAGCCGGAATCGAGGTCGACGGCCGGATGGTCCGCGAGATTCGCGCCGACGCCGGGAAGGTCCACTCGGGGTTCGATCCCGAGGGCGACCAGGTCCTGCGCGGGCCCGATCCCCGAGCGGAGGAGGATCGGCGGGCTGCCGTAGACGCCCGCGGCCACGACGATCGAGCCGGCCCCGATCTCCGTACCGTCGGCCAGCCGAACGGCCGTCGCCCGGCCGCCCTCGACGACGACCGACGCCACGATCGTATCCGGCCGGATCGTCAGGTTTGGCAGGATCCCGTTGGCCGGGAGGTACGCATCGAGCGACGTGATCCTCTGCCCGTTTCGCGAGCTCATCGGCATCCGACCGACGCCAATCACGCCGGGTTCGTTGTGGTCCTCGACGTCCGGAAAGCCGAGCGCCCCGAACGCGCGGAGCGCGGCAGCGTGGATCTCGGCCGGCTCGTCGTCGGGGTAGCGCGTGATCGGGATCGGCCCGCGCTCACCGTGCCAGGGGCGATCGCCGAACTCCACGTCGGCCTCGATGGTCCGGAATGTGGGCAGGACGTCCTCGAAGCTCCAGCCGGGGTTGCCTCCGGCGGCCCACGCATCGAAGTCCGCCGGGTGGCCTCGGACCGCGAAGCGGGTCAGCCAGGACGTGCCGCCGAGCAGCCGGCCGCGCCGGAGCACCCCGGTGGCTCCGTTGGCATCGGGCTCGGACTCGAAGCCCCAGTCGTACGGCCACGTCGGGCCCGAGGGCAAACCCCAGCCGTCGCGCAGGGCGCGCGGCGGACTCGTGCCGAGGTCGGGACCGGCCTCGAGCAGGAGGACGGATCGATCGCCGCGCTCGGCGAGGCGGCGGGCAACGACGCAGCCGGCCGCGCCGCCACCGACGATCACGATTTCGAACGCTTCGCCCACCATTGCGGTCGGATCCTCCGGCCGTTGCTCTACTCGGAGTAGCGCTCTTCCTTCCAGGGATCGGCGTCGTTGTTGTAGCCGTATCGCTCCCAGAAGCCGAGCTGGTCGTGGTCGAGGAACTCGAGGCTGCGAATCCATTTCGCGCTCTTCCAGAAGTAGCGCTTCGGGACGAGGAGCCGCAGCGGGAAGCCGTGCTCGAGCTCGAGCGGCTCGCCTCCGAAGGTGTCGGCGAGCACGACGTCGTCGTCGTTGAGGACCGACAAGGGCAGGTTCGCGGTGTAGCCCTGCTCGGAGTGGGCAACGACATGCGTCGCGTTCGGGCGGACCTGGGCGAGGCGGAGGATCTCCTGGATCGGCACGCCCTCCCAGTCGGTGTCGAGCTTGGTCCAGCGGGTCACGCAGTGGATATCCGTGTGGACGGTCTTCCGCGGCAGAGCCTTGAACCCCTCCCAGTTCAGCGTCAGCGGCGCATCGACCTGGCCGTAGACCTTGAAGTCCCACGTCGTGAGATCGGTTTTCGGAACCGAGCCGTAGTGGAGGACCGGGAACTTCTCGGTGCGGTACTGCCCGGGCGGGAGCCGTGCCGACACGGCCGGGTCCTTCTCACGATTGCCGAAGAGACGCTCGAACATCTACGTGCTCCTGAGTGCGCGGGGCGACAGAGTAATGGTGTCCAGCGCTCCGCGGCTGTCAAACGCCGGCTCGCGCGCGCCGGATCGGCCCGCCGCGTCCCGACCAGCTCCGTTCCGGCCCGTTGTGTTCCGTGGGACACAACCGGGAGGCAATTGGCATCTGCTGGCGTGTCAGGTGCCCGCATTTCGGCGTTCTTGTGCTCGCCCGAGCACATGTCGAGCGATTTGGGGTCCTCTCCGTCCTGATCCCTCGCGTTTCGGTCGCGGTTGTGCTCTCGTGGACACAACTCCCGCCAGATGTGCGCGGCCCGGAATCAGCGAGCCCCCGGCCGGTGGCCGAGGGCTCGGAGCTGTAGAGCGAGAAGGAACCGTTACGAAGCGGCCGGCCCGCCCGTGACGAAGCCGTTGGCCTGCAGCCATGCCTTCGCAACGGCTTTGGCGTCCTTCTTGTCGATGGAGACCTGCTTGTACAGGTCGGCAAGCGTGGGGGTGTCGATCTTCACCGAGACGCCGTCGAGCAGCTTCTGGAACGCCGCCTTGTCTACCTTGGCGAGGTAGTCGTTCCGAACGATCGGAGCGATCGCGTCGGCGGGCTGCGTCGTCTTGTCGTCCTGGAGGCGGACCCAGCCGTTGACGATGATCTCGGGCCC
>DAINSJ010000069.1:0-8436 GCA_036741375.1 Candidatus Limnocylindrales bacterium | reverse complement strand
GGAACGGCTTGGCGATGTAGTCGTCGGCGCCGAGGTCGAGGCCCTTCGCCTTGTCCGCGGTCGAACCTTTCGCGGTGAGCAGGATCACCGGCACCGGCCGGCGCTCGCGCAACTGCCGCATGACCTCGATGCCGTCCAGGTCCGGCATGACGATGTCGAGAAGGACGATGTCCGGACGGACCTCCTCGGCCTTCTGGAGCGCCTGCTCGCCGCCGTTGGCGGTCACGACGCGGAAGCCCTCCTCGGAGAGCGCGATGGCGACGAGCTTCGTGATGCGGGGCTCGTCGTCCGCGACCAGGACGAGTGGCTGGGTCGACACGGTTGGACCTCCCATTGGCCTGTTGTGTGCCTGTCGGTTGCCGTTCGTTGCCGTCAGTTGCGTCCCGTGCCGCTGCCGGTCACGAGTCGGATTTGTTGAGCAGTCTCGGCTTCGACCCGTCCGGCCCTGCCCCACGGACATTGCATCCGCGTTGCAATCTCATTACAGCCCGCGGGAGCCAGATTGGTCAATGCCGCCCAGAACGCGGCGCGTTACGCGGCTGCGACGCTCAGCGGCCGTGGCAACGGAGGCGCCGTTAGCGGAACGCGCCTACGCTCGATGCCGGCGAGCCCGGGCCTGGCCCGGCCTGCGCTGAAGGAGGCTCCCGGTGGGAACGACGACGAATTCACGCGTGCCGCGATGACCGCGGCGCCACGCAAGCTTCGGATCGCCCAGGTCGCGCCGCCGCTCGAGCGCGTGCCGCCGGTCGCGTATGGCGGCACGGAGCGAATCGTGCACGGCCTCGCGACCGAGCTCGCCGCGCGCGGGCATGAGATCACGGTCTTCGCGAGCGGTGATTCCGACGTTCCCGGCACGCTCGTCCCGACGGTCGACAAGGCCCTCCGCCCGGCCGGCATCGAGGGCGACGCCAGCGGCTGGTTCCTGGCAACCGTCCAGGCGGTCCTCGAGCGAGCCTCGGAATTCGACATCATCCACTCGCACCTCGAGTGGTGGAGCATCCCCCTCGCGCGCATGACGCCGGTTCCGATGGTCTCGACCTTCCACGGCCGGCTCGACCTGCCCTGGTCCGAGCGCCTCTTCGAGGACGCGCCGGAGGGTCTCGTGGCCATCAGTCGCAGCCAGGCAAGCGCGCATCCGAAGGTGCCCTGGACGATCATCCACAACGGTCTCGTGCTCGATCAGGCGCCCTTCAAGACGGACCGGAGCGACGCCTTCTGCTTCGTCGGCCGGGTCGACCCGGAGAAGGGGATCGTCGAGGCGATGGACATCGCGGCGCTCACGAGCCGCCCGCTCCGGCTGGCCGCCAAGGTTGGCAACCTGCCCGAGCAGCGGGCGTACTACGAGAACGTCTTCCGGCCCGCCCTCAAGCGAGCCAGCCGGAACGTCGAGTTCCTGGGCGAGCTCTCGCCGGAAGATCGTGACCAGCTGTTCGCCGAGAGCTACGGCACGCTGATGCCGGGCGCCTGGCCCGAGCCGTTCGGGCTCGTCAGCATCGAATCGCTCGCCTGTGGCACGCCGATCCTCGCGCGCCGCGTCGGCGCGCTGCCGGAGGTCATCCGCGAGGGCGTCGACGGGTTTTTCGGCGACGACGCGATGGGCATGGCCTTCCACGCAGATGCCCTCGAGACTCTCGATCGGCGAGCGATCCGCGAGCGGGTCATCGAACGGTTCTCGGCGGCCCGGATGACCGACCGCTACGAGGAGCTCTACGCCCGAATGATCGGCCACGTGGGCCGGTCCCCGAAGCCTTCTGGAGCCGGTTTCACGATCGCTCCGGCTCCGGGACGGCCCGGCCAGCTCGATCGACAGCCCGGGCCCTTCGGCGCGCAACAAGGCGTCTCGAGCCTGCGGCCGCAGGCGCAGCCATCGAGGCCGGCTTCGCCCTCGCCTGCGAACCCGTCCGCCGACGACGCCACCGACAACGACGCCGGGGTGCCCCGGAGCGTCCGCTCGCCGGCGGCGACGGGCCGATCCTGACCCAAAGGGCCTGAGGCGTGGCGGCCGACCTCGCCCCAGCGGCGCGCGACGCCACCGAAGTCGGCCTTCGGTACGTCTCCCCCGACGACCCCGGCATCGCCCGGCGGCGACGCGGCAAGGGATTCACCTACACGATTCCTTCGGGCAAGGCGGTCACCGACCCGGCGACCCTGGCTCGCATCCGGGCGCTCGTGATCCCGCCGGCCTGGACCGATGTCTGGATCTGCGCCCAGGCGAACGGCCACATCCAGGCGACGGGACGCGACGCGCGAGGCCGGAAGCAGTACCGCTACCACGTGAAGTTCCGGGATCGCCGCGAAGCGGACAAGTTTGACCGGATGGTCCGCTTCGGCGAGCTCCTGCCGCGGATCCGACGTCGGGTGACCCGAGACCTGCGCGCTCGAGGGCTGCCGCGGGACAAGGTCGTGGCCGCGGTCGTCCGGCTGCTCGAGTTGACGCTGCTCCGGGTGGGGAACGATGAGTATGCGCGCCTGAATCGCACATTCGGCCTCTCGACCCTCAGGAATCGGCACGCCCAGATCCGCGGCGAGAACGTCCAGTTCCGCTTCCGCGGCAAGAGCGGCAAGGTTCAGGAGGTCGGCGTCAGCGATCGGCGGCTCGCGGCGCTCGTGCGGCGCTGCCAGGGCCTGCCCGGCCAGCAGCTCTTCGAATACGTCGACGAGTCCGGCGAGACCCGCCAGATCGACTCGGAGGACGTGAACGAATACATCCGACGGGTCGCGGGCGACGACGCCTTCAGCGCGAAGGACGTCCGGACCTGGTCGGCGACGGTGCTCGCGTACCGGGCGCTCCAGAACGCAGAGGCGCCGTCGAAGCCGACCGAGGCGCGGCGAGCCGTGGCTGGTGCGGTCCAGGCGACGGCCGACCGGCTCGGCAATACCCCCACGGTCGCCCGCCAGAGCTACGTCCACCCGGCGATCCTCGAGAGCTACCTCGAGGAGGGCGCGGGCGACCGGCCTCGAGCGCGGCGAGTCTCTCCAGAGGCGCCGCCGACGCCCGCGGAGGAGGCGGCCGTGCTCGAGCTGCTCCGCAGGAGGGCCGCGGATGTAAGAGCGTCGAAACGTCGCGGGCCCGCGCAGCGGTCGGCAGGGCCACGTCGCGGTCATACGGTCCGGGAGGCCACGGCCCTGTAGGCTGAGCGCCGCCGAACGGGAGAACGACGATGTGCATGAACTGTGGGTGCGGCAAGCCCGACGACAACCACGGCCATCCCGAGAACCTGATCGCCGACGACCTCCGCCGCGCCGGCGACGTCAACGGCCAATCCTTGCGCGACACCGCGAAGCACATCGCCGAGGCGGTGGCGCAGCTCGAGCGGGCGGGACCGAAGACCGCCGCGACCCCCGGATCCGGCCTCGCCGAGCCCGCCGGCGCCGAAGGCGCGCGGGGCGGCGCCCGAGGCACTCCGGAAAGCGAGTCCTGAGGTTCCCGCGGGCTTGAGATGGCACTTCTGGCACCACTGTTTGCGCTCGCCGGGCGGTTCGTCGGCCGGCTGCTGACCACGACGCTCGGCTGGGCGTCGATCATGCTGTTCGGGCGCGTCCCGCAGGACCGCCAGGTCTGGCTCGCGGTCCTGACGTTCGGCTCGATCGCCTGGGTCGTGACCGCGGTCGGCGTGCTGATCCCCGCGTTCGGCGTCTTCCTGCTGACGGCGCTGCCGCTGCCCGCCTGGATCAACCAGGACCTCGTCCGCATCGCGATGCTCGTCGCGGCGCTGCTCCTGCCGGCGGTCCTCGGCGCGGTCGCGCTCCTCATCGCCGATCCGGCCGATCGGCCGCAAGGGCGGGAGATGCTCGTCTCGGTGGCGAGGGGCTACCTCCTCGCGCCGGCGCTCGCGATCACGCTGGTCGTGCTCGCGGCTGCCGGCACTGTCCGGAAGGTCGACTCGGCGATTCACCGCCGCACCGACGCCCACCTGCCGATGGTGGTCCGACCGACGCGGTACGAGGCGCTCGTCGCCGATGTCGAGTCGTCGCTTAAGCCAACCCTCGTCGCCCGGCGTCGCCCCGGCTCCGTGGTGCTGACCATCCCAGCGCGAATGCTCGCCGCGATCGCCCAGGGCGGCATCCGACGCCTCGTGCCGGACCAGCTCATCGAGCTCGTCGGCCCCACGCTGACCGTCTCGGTGTACCCCGCCGACCTTGCGATGTCGGGCACGAAGGATGCCGTCGCGCATGCCCGAGCCGTCGTGACACGCGACGTCCGCTCGAAGGACGCCTGGTTTACGACCACCAAGGAGGCCCAGGCGATCGAGGATCGCCTGGTCGCGCTCGAAGAGCAGCACGGGGCGCCGACGGCCGAGGAGCTCGACGCGGTCGACCGCCAGCTCATCGCCCTGACCGCCTCGCAGGACGAGTGGGAGGTCCTCTACCGACGACGGCTGCAGCTCGTGACGAGCGGCCATGTGGACGTCGCCAGCGCCGCAGTCGATGGTGAGCGACCTCCGCCAACGGGGAAGGCCTCGGCGCCGGGGACGCCGCACGCCCAGGGTCTGCGGCGCCCGAGCCTCGGGACCGTGGTCAGCCTGGCAACCGTCATCGCGGTAGTTCTCGACCTCATCGTGGCCGCCTGGTCATCCCGCCGACGCGACGACTGACAACGACGTCACCAATCTGCAAGAGCCGCCACGTCGGCGTGAGTGCCGCGGTGAGGGGCGGGCTTCACACTTGGTCGTGACGCTCGTCCCTGGGCGTCCGAGCACCCACACGCCGAGTGAGAAGTGCAGATGCCCACCCAGATCGCCAGCCTCATCGACCCGTCCCTCCTCAGCGGGGTCGCCTTGGCGATTGGAATCGCGGGCATCGGCCTGTGGCTTGCCGCGGCTTGGTGGACCTATGGCGACATGGCCCGACGGACGAATTCGGACCTCGCCGACGTTGCGGCGGCGTACGCGCTCGAGCCGGACGACCTTGAGCCGGACGACGTCGACGTCCCTGATACGGCCCCGGCCCCGGCCCCGGTTCCGGGCCGAGGCCTCGCCGAGTCTCGTTCTGCTGCCGATAGTCGGAACCCCCGGTCCTCGGGAGTCCCGCAGAAGCGGGAGGCGAAGCCGGGGATTCGAGGATGCCGTCGACGAAGCGCCGGCGGCGATCGGTCGATGACGGCAACGGCGTTGCCGCCACTCGGGTTACGGCTGGCGAGTCGCCTCGTCGACCCGACCCTGCTCGTAGGCAGCGTCGCGGCTGACTTCGTCAGTCTTCTCATGGATCGTGTCGCCCGCATCCTTGACGGCGTTGCTTGCACGGTCACCGGCATTGGCAACCTTGTCGCCGAGCGACTCGCCGTCGGCGCCGCGAATACCTTCCTTCACGTCCGCTTCGGTGTCGCGGATGGTCCGCTTCACGTCACTCATGTCCACACCTCGGAAGGGGGTGGAGTCCCTTGCTCCACTGGTTTGACCTTACCTTGATGGCCCTCCACCACGCCCCCCGGCGGGCGGAGTTTGGCTTGCAAAGCGATCGCAGCAGCAGGAGGTACTCGAGATGACCACCAGCACACCGTCGAACCGTTCCGAGGGGACGAGCCGATCCCGATCCCAGACGGCCGCGTCGGACGCGGGCGACGTCATCGCTACCGCGGCGACCGAGGTGCGCAACGCCATCGACTCGATGGCGAGCTCGATGCCGGAGGTCGCGCGAGCCTCGCGCGGCCTCATGGACGATGCCATGCGGGCGATCGAGAGCGGCTCCGACGAGCGGGTCTCGGCCGGGGTGACCCTTTCGCTCGGGCTCGCGATCGGGATGCTCATCGGCGGCGCCCCGCGGCTCCTCACGATTCTCGCGCTCGTGCCGGTCGCGGCGATGGCCCTCGTGATGATCGACCGCCGACCGAAGACGAGCAGCGGACGAACGTCCGCCGGCTGAAATAGGCACGACCGTCCGGAGGCCGGACGGTCGGAGGAGGGCGGGACTCCGGTCGGGCAGACCGGGTTCCCAGGGAGGGAACGTGGCGACGAGGGATCGCCGCGTCGAAGCGATCGTGGCAGGCTGCCGCTCTCGCTGACGCATCGGTTTCGGTCGCACGCCCTTGCAGACGCGTTTCAGGTGTTGGGAAGGCGGAGCGACCGCAGCGCCGCGGGATCGACCGCTCCGTCGTTCTCAATCACGGCCGTAACCGGATCGAGGAACACGCGTGTCACCCGGCGCGCCCGTCGTCGACCGTGCCGCGCCACGCGCCGGTGGGTGCCTGACGCTCGGCAATGAACGTCTTGAAGCGCTCGAGATCGCCCTTCACGCGTCGCTCGACGATTCCGAGGGCAGCGCCCGCGGTTTCGAGCGGACCGTCCGGCTCGACGTCGAGCTCGAGGGTCACCTGGGTGCGATTCCCGCCGAGCTTGTCGAACCGGACCACGCCGTCGTTGCGCGCGCCCTCAGTGCTCCGCCAGCGGATCAGCTCGTCGGGGCGCTGCTCGAGGATCTCGGCCCGCCAGGTCTTGTGCATGCCGGCGATCTCGGCCGACCACTCGAGTGTCTTGTCGTCGATCTGCTTGACCTGCTCGACGCCTTCCATGAACTTCGGGAAGGATTCGAACTGAGTCCACTGGTCGTACGCGACGCGCACCGGCACGTCGATCTCGATCTGTTCGCTGATGTGGGTCATCGGGTCTACCTCTTGTTGTGCGGTGTGGCGGAGATGGAGACGCCCACCGTCGGTCGGTGGGCGTCTCGTTCAGGTGATGGGGCTCAAGCGCCCCTGATCGGTGGTCGCTCAGACCACCCCGCGACCGGTCCGGGTTCGCCCGGTGAGGGCGTTCCACGCCACGACCGCGATGATCGCGCCGATCACTGCGACCACGATCGACGTGATGTTGAGACCGGTGACATCGGCGATGCCGAGCACCGTACCGGCGAGGAACCCGCCGACGAGCGCGCCGACGATTCCGAGCACGATGTGCCCGATCACGCCCAGGCCCTCGTCACCCTTGACGAGCATGCCGGCGAGATAGCCGGCGATGGCGCCGAGCACGATCCATGCGACGATTCCCATGAGGAATACCTCCATCCGACTGCGACTCAGTGCCCTGTTGGGCTGAGCCACAGGTTGGCCGACGTTCCGGGTGGATCGGACAACGCGGGGATGCTGGGTCGTTGCAATCGCCTGACGGCACAGGCGGGTTCGAGCGCGCGGCAACGGGGCCTGCCTCGCCATTCCGCCATGAATAGGATTCCGTTCGAGCGAGCTCCGCTCGATCGCGAATCCGTCCAATTCGACCCTGCGATGCAGCGCGCTTGAACCGATCGCTATTCACCGTGGAATAGCCGGTGCCGCGCCTAGACCCGAATCACGAGCTCGAGCGGGCCGCTGCGGCGAAGGACTTCCGCGCTCGTCGTGTTGCCGCGCCAGCGATGGAAGAGCAGATCCACGTCTCGATTGCCGACCTGGAGGTCGTGGACGGTCACCTTGCCGAGCCAGGCCGGGAGGTGCGGCCGATCGAGCTCGAGGATGCCATCCGCGGCATTCGCGCGCATCCCGAGCATCGTCTGGAGCAGGAAGAGCGGCGTCGCCGCCGACCACGCCTGGGGCGAGCACGCGACGGGGTAGGGGACAGGCATGTCTGCGGTCCCGCGATCGAAGCCGCAGAACAGCTCCGGCAGACGGAAGTCCGGCGAGTGCTGGGCCGCCTCGAACATCCGCGAGGCGATGCGGTCGGCCGCGTCGTGCCGGCCGGCTCGCTTCATGCCTGCCGCGATGATCGAGTTGTCGTGCGGCCAGATCGTGCCCGTGTGGTAGCCGACGGGGTTGAACCCCGGTTGGCCCGAGGCGTACGTCCGGATCCCCCAGCCGGCATCGAGGGCGGGGTCCAGCAGCCGGTCGACGACGGCATCGACGCGCTCGTCGGGCACGATCCCGCTCCAGAGGCAATGACCCGGATTCGAAGTGAGCGTCCCAACCTGGCGCTTGTCGCCATCGAGGGCGATCGCGTAGAAGGCGCGGTCCTCCATCCAGAAGGCCTGGTCGAACCGGCTCCGAAGAGCCACCGCCTCCGCGGTCAGTCGGCCTGCGAGCGCCTCGTCGCCGAGGCGGCGGGCCAGGTTCGCGATCCGCAGCTTCGCGTCGTAGACGTAGCCCTGGATCTCGACGAGCGCGATCGGCGCCTGGGCGATCGACCCGTCCCGATGCCGGATCGAGTCGCCGGAATCCTTCCAGCCCTGGTTGAGCAGGCCGCTCGGCGTGCGCCGCTCGTACTCCACGAAGCCGTCGCCATCGCGGTCGCCATAGCGATCGATCCACTCGAGGGCCGCCAGGGCGTTGGGCCACAGCGAGCGGACCAGCTCGAGATCGCCCGTCCAACGGAAGGTCTCCTCGAGGAGGATGAGCCAGAGTGGCGTGGAGTCGACGCTGCCGAAGTACGGCCGGTGCGGGAGCTCGCCGGTCCGCGCCATCTCGCCGACGCGGAGCTCGTGCAGGATCTTGCCCGGCTCCATGTCGCGCTCCGG
>DAINSJ010000068.1:2372-8482 GCA_036741375.1 Candidatus Limnocylindrales bacterium | reverse complement strand
GAGCCAACGGCCCACTCGACGTGGTACGCCATGGAGCTGGAGATCGGACCGTATCGGGTCCGCGCCCGGATGCCGGTCGTCCCGGGCTTCGATCCGGCGCGCGCACTGGCTCGGCCGGGCGGTGCCTTCGTCGCGCTCTGGGAAGCGTCGATCGAGCTGCTGGGCCGGCCCGAGACGGGCGTCGCGCTGCGGGACTCGGTGCACGTCAACCGGTATGCCGTCGAGCGCGTCGAGTCGAGCATCATGCTCGGCTTTTTCTTCCCCGGGGCCGAGCTCGAAACGCCGAACGTCGTCGGCATCGACGGAGCCGAGGATGATCGGCGGCCGATGCGGACGACGGCGTCAATGACTGCGAACGCCGGAGCCGGAACGACCTCGTCCTGACGTCGTCCGCCGATTCGGCTGGTGGTGGCTTCGGGGCCGGGCCAGCTCCGGCGGGCCGCCACGCAGTGGCTGGACCTCGGCATTGCGATCGGGTTCGTAGCCCGGCTCGACCGTCCACGGGATCGCATGCTTCAGTAGCCGCTGGACGCCGCGGAGAAGATCGGCCTCGTCGATCGAGACGAGGCTGACGGCGTCGCCGCTCGCGCCCGCGCGGCCCGTTCGACCGATCCGGTGGATGTAGTCCTGGGCCTGCCACGGCAGCTCGAAGTTCACGACGTGCGGGAGATCCTCGATGTCGAGACCGCGGGCCGCAACGTCGGTCGCAACGAGGACCCGCGTATCGCCGGTCTTGAAGCCTTCGAGGGCTCGCGTCCGCTCGGGCTGTGAGCGGTCCGAGTGGATTGCGACGGCGTCGAGGCCCCGCCGGTCGAGGTAGCTCGCGAGGCGAGTGGCGCCGATCTTCGTCCGCGTGAACACGAGGACCTGGCGCCAGTCCTGGCTCGCGATAAGGTGGGCGAGGAGGGCCTCCTTGCGGTCGCGGTCGACAGGATAGACGAGCTGCCGGACGGCCTCCGCTGCCTGGTTTCGCGCAGCGACCTCGACGGTCTCCGGATCGTGGAGCAGCGAGGCCGACAGTCGACGGATCTCGTCCGAGAACGTGGCCGAGAAGAGGAGCGTCTGTCGCTTCTTCGGGACGAGGTCGATGATCTTGCGGATGTCCGGCAGGAAGCCCATGTCGAGCATGCGGTCGGCCTCGTCGAGGACGAGGATCTCCACCTGCGAGAGCGAGACCGACTTCTGGCCGATGTGGTCAAGGAGGCGGCCCGGCGTCGCCGCCAGGATCTCAACCCCTGCCCGGAGGGCGCGCGTCTGGGGATCCATTGGGATTCCGCCGAAGACGACCGCCGCGCGGAGCGGCACGGTCCGGCCGTAGGTCCGCACGAATTCGTCGCATTGCATCGCGAGCTCGCGCGTGGGCACGAGGATGAGCACCCGAACGGGGTGACGGGCCGGCGAGAAGCTCGTGTTGGCGTGGTGCCGGAGCCTGTCGAGGATCGGCAGGATGAAGGCCGCGGTCTTGCCCGTTCCGGTCTGGGCGGCGGCGAGGAGATCGCGGCCGGCGAGGACGAGCGGGATGGCTGCTGCCTGAACGGGGGTGGGCTGTTCGTAGCCCTCCTCGGCGGTCATCCGCACGAGGTCGGCCGAGAGGCCGAGTGATTCGAAGGTCAAGAACTCTCCCAGAAGCCACGCCGGCGCCGCCATCAGGCGGCTGCGTTCAGGCGACGGCTTCGCGAGCATACCCCATCGCCGCCGGTACCGGATCGAGGCGGGTCGGATCGGCGAGGAGACGGGCTCCCCGCGACTGGGCATCTGCTAGTCGTTCTTTCACTTTATGAAGATTGGTATTGACAAAGGGAAAGCCGGTATGGCATAACTGCCAAACACACAGAAGGAACCGAAGCCAATGCCACATGATGTGATCTCGACTTGCCCCGTCTGCTCCGGTGAGCTCGCCGTCACCCGGCTCCATTGCCGGGCGTGCGGGACGACGCTCGAAGGCGACTTCAGCGTCGGCCGCTTCGGCCGCCTGAGTCGCGAGCAGCTCGCCCTCCTCGAGAGCTTCCTCCGCTCCCGCGGCAACCTCCGCGACATGGAGCGCGAGCTCGGGATCTCGTACCCGACCGTCCGGTCGCGAGTCGAGGCGCTCGTCAGGGCGCTCGGCTTTCGCGAAACGGACGGCGACGCCGCGACGCCGGAAGGCGACGCCGAGGCGGAGCCCGAGACCCTGACCCGGCAGGAGGTCCTGGAACGACTGGCCCGTCACGAGATCGGTGCCGAGGACGCCGCCGTGATGATCCGCAACCTTGGAAGGACAAACCGATGACCGCCAGCACGAACGCCGCTTCCCAGCTCGAGCACCAAATCGGCGCAGCGGGACGGTTCGCCATCCAGCTGCCATCCGGCAGCGTCACGATCCACGGGACCGACGGCGACGTGGCCCGGGTCCGCGACCTGACCGGCCGGCCCCTGGGCGAGCGATTCGAGATCACAACCGGCGAGGGCTCGCTCGAGATCTCGGCCCGCCAGCGATTTGGGTTTTCGATCGCCATCGGCAGCCACGGGTTCGGCGATCACTCACCGGAGCTCGCGATCGAGGTCCCCCGCGGTGCCAACGTCAGCATCGACACGGCCAGCGCCGACGTCGTCGGCCGAGGCCTCGTCGGACCGAAGCACTTCCACACGGCCTCGGGCGACCTGACCCTGGAGGAGATTACCGGCGAGCTCGAGATCGAGGCCGTGTCGGGCGATACACGAATCGGCGCGGACGGCAGCCTCCAGGTTCGTGCCCGCTCCATCTCCGGCGACTTCCGCCTTCGCGCCCCGAAGGTCGACCGGTTCGAGATGAGCACGACTTCCGGTGACATCCAGCTCGATGCCGAGATGGACGGCAGCGGACCCTACGCGATCAAGTCGATCAGCGGCGACGTGCGGCTCGTGACCAGGGCCGGCATCCAGGTCGAGGCCCAGACGATCACCGGCGACCTGTCCAGCGCGATCCCGCACAAGACCGAGACCCTGCCCGGCAAGAAGCTCCTGATCGTCGGCCGCCCGGTCGCGACCCTCACGTTCAAATCGGTCTCGGGCGACCTCGAGATCGTCGAGCCCCGGGAAGGGGCCGCAACGAGCCGAGCCGTCGCGCCAGACGCCCCACCCGAATCGATCTCGGTCGACGCGCCGGCGGCGCCCACTCCGCCGGCGCCGCCGACCCCGCCTGCCGCTACGGACGGTTCCCAGGCCACCTCGATGCAGATCCTCGAGGCGCTCGAGCGCGGCGAGATCAGCGTCGAAGACGCGAGCCGGCAGCTGGCCGTGCTCGAGGAGGGCTGAGATGCCCGACGCGCTCGACCGGGTCCTCAAGCTCGTCGCGGAGGGCCGGCTCACGCCCGCCGAGGCGGCCCCGATCCTCGATGCCCTCTCTGCCCGGGGCGGGAAGGTGACCGAGGCGGGGGCCCCCTCCGAGGCCGCGGCCGAAGGGTCGAACGGCGAGAGCCGCCCGCCACGCTACGCCCGAATCCAGGTCATCGAAGGCGGCCGCCGGGCGGTCGACCTCCGGGTCCCGATCAGCCTTGGAAAGCTCGCCCTGGCTCGCGTGCCGGGCCTCTCCGGACCGCAGCTCTCCGACGTCCAGAGCGCGATCGAGTCGGGGAGTCGAGGACCGATCCTCGACATCCAGGACTCGGACGGCGACGGCGTCCGAATCGTCCTCGAATAACCCACCAATCACCGACCGAAGGGAGATCACGATGTACCAGGCCACCACAGACGTCGACTATCGGATCACTGAGCTCTACCGGGTCGCGGCCGACCTGCGAGCCGCCCGAGCGAGCCACCCGCAAACCGCCCATCGACCGAACCGGATCCGCGTGGCGATCGGCCGAGCCTTCCTCGGCGTCGGCTTCGCCCTCGTCCCGGGCTCGGGGCAGCGGAGCGTCCCGACCGCATGAGGTGTCGCTCAGGACCCCGAGGGAATCGCAAGACCCGCGCTCGCAAGAGCGCGGGTCCTTTGCATTCCCGGTCGAATGGCGATCCGGGCCGGCCCCCCGGCCGCTCCCCGGATCACCCCGGTCTGCCCGCCCGCATCTCGCTGCTGATATTCCCCGCGCGGGGCACGGTCGCGAGGTTGTTCGCGCCACGGGAGCGGTCCGCAGTGCTCGCCAGATCCGGGACCATCGGGGTCCCGTCTCTGCGTCCGGACTCAGGAGCCGGTGAGCGGTGTCGGCCCGTCATGCCGAGGACAACCTCCAGACCCTGAATCTACGCCTCCCGCGCAACCGCGCCGCTTACAGTCCGCGAGCGCGGCGATACCATCCGGACGTGGCCGAATCCTCGACGTCCGAACCCGCGCTCCTGCCGTTCACGGGCAATCCCGAGGCCGACCGCCTCCTCGAGGCGGACCCGCTCGCGCTCCTCATCGGCTTCGCCCTCGACCAGCAGGTGACAGTCCAGAAGGCCTTCTCGGGCCCGTTGGAGCTTCGGTCGCGGCTCGGTCACCTCGATGCCCGTCGGATCGCCGAGACGGACCCCGCCGAGCTGGATCGGGTCTTCCGCGAACGCCCGGCGCTGCACCGATTTCCGGGCTCGATGGCCGGCAAGGTGCAGGCGCTCGCCGCCGCGATCGCGGAGCGCTACGACGGCGACGCGAGCCGGATCTGGCTCGAGGCCAAGGACGGCCGCGACCTCCAGGCGCGGCTGCTGGCCCTGCCGGGCATCGGCGAGATGAAGGCTCGAACACTGACGGCGATCCTCGGCAAGCGTCTCGGCGTCCGCCTGCCCGGCCTCGACGAGGTGATGCCGGCGCATCCGACGCTCGGCGACGTCGACTCGCCCGAGGCACTGGCGAAATACCAGGCCGGCAAGCGAGCCCACAAGGCGGAGCTCCGCGCCCAGGGCAAGCGGGCCTGAGGCAACCTGGCCTGGGCGCAGCATCCGACGGCAAGGCGCGCGAAGGCGAGGCGCGCTTCCAGGCCTACCTCGCCCAGGTTGTCGCCAACCCCGAGGTTGTCGGCCTCGTGCTGACCGGCTCTCGCGGTCGTGACGCCTTCGTTCGCGAGGCGTCCGACTGGGATGTCCGGCTCGTCGTCCGCGACGAGTCGTACGCCGAGGCCGCCGAAACGCTCGCGACCGCGCATGGTTCGCCGATCGAGGTGGCCGTCCATTCGCTCGCGGCGCTCGAGCGCGTGGGCGAGCCCGGCACGGAAACGACCTGGGATCGCTACAGCTACGTCCATGCCCAGGTGCTCGTCGACAAGCTCGACGGGCGGATCGGCCAGATCGTCGCCGCGAAGGCGGTCCTGCCCGAGGGCATCGGCCCCGGCCTCGCCGCGGCGGCGCTCGATGACTACGTCAATTCGTACTACCGCGCCCTGAAGAACAACCGGGCGGGCCTGGCTGTCGAAGCCCATCTAGACGCCGCGGAATCGATCCCGCCGCTGCTCACGACCGTGTTCGCGGTCCACGATCGGGTGCGGCCCTTCAACCGGTTCCTCGCCTGGGAGCTCGAGCGATTTCCGCTGCCCGAGCCGTGGCTCGCCCACGACCGGTTCGTTCCGCGCCTCGAGAAGATCCTGAAACGGGGCTCGATCGACGACCAGGCCGCGCTGTTTCGCGACGTCGAGACGTTCGCCCGGAGCCACGACCTGGCCGACACGATCGAAGGCTGGGAGCCGGACGTCCCGTGGCTGCGCACAGGAAAGCCGGGATAGCGGCTCGAAATTCCTTGCCACGGCTTGCCCGCCATGCGATAATTGTTGCCTCAGCAACAATCAACCGAGGAACCATGGATCCCAACGTTCAGCTGGCCCTTTCGAGGCCCGGCACCATCGACATCACGACGACCGGACGGATCAGCGGCGGGCCGCGCCGAGTCGAGATCGTCTATCACGTCTTCAACGGCCGCATCTACATCAGCGGCATGCCGAATGCGCACCGCAAGCGAGCCTGGCTCGCCAACCTCGAGGCCAACCCCGCGATGACCTTCCGCCTCAAGGGCGCTGTCGCGGCCGATCTGCCGGCCACGGCCCGCGTGATCACCGATTCCGCTGAGCGCCGTCAGATCCTCGAGCAGATCGCCCGCGTCTGGCGCCGCGACCCCGAGACGATGATCGAGCACAGCCCGCTCATCGAAGTCACGATCCCCGGCTACGAGCGCGCAGCCGCCGCCTGAG
>DAINSJ010000068.1:0-2272 GCA_036741375.1 Candidatus Limnocylindrales bacterium | reverse complement strand
CGTGACCGACCTCGCGACGCTGGTTCGGGTCAGCCGGCTCTACTACGAGCTTGGCGAGACCCAGGCCCGCGTGGCGGAGCTGGTCGGCGTGACGCGGCCGCAGGTGTCGCGCCTGCTCAAGGAAGCCCGCAACCAGGGGATCGTCGAGATCCGAATCGTCGACGCGACCGAGCAGGCGTCGCCCGCGGCCGACGAGCTCCGCACCCGATTCGGGCTCCGCTCGGTGCATCTCGCACCGAGCGTCGAGGGACGCACCACGACATCGAACGTCGAGGGCTCGGCAGACTTCGCCAGGCGCCGCGTCGGCCGCCTCGCGGCCCAGGTCCTCGTGAGCGCGGTTCGCGACGGCCAGATCGTCGGGATCGGCGACGGGGCCGCCGTCTCCGCTACGGCCGACGCGCTCGACCCACTGCCGACTCCCGTCGATGCCACGGTCGTGCCGCTGTGTGGCGGCTTCTGGCGCTCGACGTCCGGGCGCGAGCCGTTCCGCCGCGTCGCGGACGCGTTCGGGGCGGCAGTGCGCGGACTGCTCGCGCCAGGGCTCCTGGACGACGAGGCGACGCGGAACGCCCTCCGCGCTCACGCCGGCATTCGCGAGGTTCTGGAGCTGTGGGACGGCCTCGAGGTCGCGCTATTCGGCATCGGCGGGCCCTCCTGGAGCGAGGCCGCCGTCGGGCCTGAGCTGCTCCGGGAGATCGAGGGCGCCAGGGCCATCGGCGAGGTGCTCATCGCACCCTTCGACATTCGGGGACGATTCGTTGCCGACGGCCTCAGAGCCCGGACCATCGCCTTCGATGCGCGAGCCCTGTCGCGAGTCCCGACCACGGTCGGCGTTGCCGAGGGTCCGGCCAAAGTCGCGCCGATCCTCGGGGCGCTGCGGGCAGGCATCGTGAACACGCTCGTCACGGACGTACGAACCGCCGAGGCCGTCGTGGCGCTCGACGACGGGGAGCCGGGATGACGCCGCGTGAGCCGGTCCTCCTGGCGATCGACCTCGGCACGACCCAGATCAAGGTGGGCTTCGTCACCCGAGCCGGCGCCCTTCTCGGCGTCTCCAGGAGCCGGTATCCAATCGACGTCGACCCGGGCACCGGCCGGGCCGAACAGGATCCGGATCGGTGGTGGCAGGGCCTCCGCGACGGCGTGCGGGAGCTCATCGCCATGACCGCCGACCGGGCCGGCGAGGTGCTCGGCATCGCCGTGGCCGGCCATGGCCCGACGCTGACGGTCGTCGACGAAACCGGTCGACCGGTCCGCCCGGCCATGACCTGGCTCGACACCCGCGCCACCGAGGAGGCGAAGTCTCTCGCGAGCGCGACGGGTCTCGTCGGCTGGGGGCTCGGGGTGCTGCCGGCAGCCCTGTGGCTGGAGCGACACGAGGCGGAATCCGTGGCACGAGCCCGTTGGTACCTGAACAGCTGGGACGCGCTGACCCTGCGACTGACGGGTCGCGCGGCGAGCTCGATCGTGCCCGGCCAGGCGGTTCCGACCGCCGATGCGCTCGTCGCAGCTGGGCTCCGCGCTGAGCGGGTAGCACCGACCGTCGCCGCGGCCACGGCCGTCGGGGGCTTGCGCCCGGCCGTCGCGGGCGAGCTCGGCCTCACCGCGGGGATTCCGGTCGTGGCCGGTATGGTCGATTCGCTGGCGACGTTTCATGGAGCCGGGATGATGGCCAACGGCGATGCGATCGACGTCGGCGGATCCGCCGGCGGCTTCGGCGTGTACTGGGATCGCCGCGTCGAGGCAGCGGGGTCGTTCTCCTCTCCCGCGCCGTTCCCGGGGCTGTGGAGCGTCGGCGGGGCGATGGCCGCCACGGGGAGGGCCCTGGATTGGCTGCGCAACGACATCCTTGGCGGCGTCTCCTCGACCGAGGCGCTGATCCATGAGGCCGCCGCCGTGCCGGCCGGCGCCGACGGGCTCGTATTCCTGCCCTACCTTGCGGGCGAGCGCTCGCCACTCTGGGACCCATCAGCGCGGGGAGCATTCGTCGGCCTGACGTTGCGGCACGGCCGCGCGCACCTCGCCCGCGCGGTCCTCGAAGCGGCTGCCCTCGCGATTCGCCATGTCGCGGCGCCCATCCTCGAGGCGGGCGTCAGCGTCACCGCGATGCGGGTCTGTGGCGGCCCCGCCCACAGCGAGACCTGGAACCAGATCAAGGCGGACGTCACGGGCTTCCCGGTCGAGGTGCCGCGCGTCCTCGAGACGGGGCTCATCGGAGCGGCGATCGTGGCCGCGGTGGGCGTCGGCGTCCAGCCCGACCTCCCGACCGCGA
>DAINSJ010000067.1:0-8607 GCA_036741375.1 Candidatus Limnocylindrales bacterium | reverse complement strand
TCCCGTTCCGATCGGTGTAGTTGACGTAGAGCTTGCCGTTCGTCTTGTACTGCGGGGACGAGGCGGCCCGAACCGCCGCCCAGGGCCAGCTCGATCCGGCATCTCCGGGCTGCGGTGACGACCCCAGGGTTATCCGGCCTGACGCCGCGACATGGGTTGGCGTTCAGAACGTCCTCGCTCAGGTGTTCGGCGCCGATGCCGCCGCCCACGCGGAGGCTTCGCTCGGCGGTCACGAGCCGGATCGCTACCTCCCGCTTCCGGCGGCAAGCCTCGACGAGTCATATCGGGTCGTCGACGACGCGGAGGCAGCGCGAGCGGCTGGGTTCCTGGATGCGGAGGCCCTGGCCGTCGATCGAGCGTCCAATGATTGGTTTCCGACCTATCAGCAGGCGACCTATCGCCGCTTCACGGCCCACGCCCTGACCTACGTGATTGGCGAGGGAACAGCGGTCACGCAGACCAACGTCGACGCCGCCACGTGGGCCGCGATAAAGGCCGCCGCCGTACCCGGGACCGCGCGCCTGTACGTCGTCGGTCACCCCGACTCGACGGATCCGGCGCTCGGGACCGAGGCCGTCGTCGCGTACGAGAAGGTCCACCCGGACATCGACACCTGGGGCCTGATCGTCCTTCCTTCACAGCACTAGCCCGGGAGCGGGTCCCGCGCAGGCTGCAGGTTGTAGGCTTTGCGGCCCGGCGGGGCGTGGCGCAGCCTGGCAGCGCGCGTGCTTTGGGAGCACGAAGTCGTGGGTTCGAATCCCACCGCCCCGACCACCCTCAGAAAGCCGGTAGGTCCGATACCCTCGCGCCATGGCCACGTCCACTCGCCCGCTCCGCGTCGGCGTCCAGCTGCCCGAGGTCGAGCGCGAGGTGCGCTGGCCCGAATACGTCGAGATGGCCAAGCGGGCGGAAGCCGTTGGCTTCGACAGCCTGTGGCTCGGCGACCACCTCCTCTACCGCTACGACGACGGCTCCACGCGCGGGCCGTGGGAGATGTGGACGATGCTCGCGGCCCTCGCCGCGTCCACATCGCGGATCCGGCTCGGCTCGCTCGTCGCCTCCACGGCCTTCCACGCCCCGGCGATGCTCGCGAAGCTCGCCACGACCGTCGATGAGGTCAGCGGCGGCCGCCTGATCCTGGGGCTAGGCGCCGGCTGGAACGAGCCCGAGTTCCGGGCCTTCGGCTTCCCGTTTGACCACCGGATCGACCGGTTCGAGGAGGCGTTCACGATCGTCCGGACGCTCCTGCAGGACGGCGCGATCGACTTCGACGGCCGCTACTTCCAGGCCCGTGACGCCGAGCTCCTGCCGCGGCCGTCGCGCCCGGGCGGCCCACCGCTCCTGATCGGCAGCATCGGGCCGCGGATGCTCAGGATCACGCTGCCGCACGTCCAGGCCTGGAACGTCTGGTACGCCGACACCGCGAACACGCCCGCCGGCCTCGAGCCGCACCTCGGCCTCGTCGACGGGATCAGCCGTGAGGTCGGTCGCGACCCATCGGAGATCGAACGGACCGTCGCGGTGCTCGTCCAGCTGCCGGAGGGTCGTGGCCGAAGATCGCTGTACTCGTCGTCGACGCCGCCGAAGCCGCTCACCGGATCATCCGACGAGATCGCCGACGGTCTCCGTGCCTATGCCCGGCTCGGCGTCGGGGAGGTCCAGCTCGTCGTCGATCCGATCACCATCGAGTCCATCGAGGCGCTGGCGCCGGTGCTCGAGGACCTCGAGCGGGGCTGATCGGGGCCGATCGCGGCTGATCGGGCGGTGCTAGCATCCCGCCGATGCGAAATTCGAATCCCGACGAGCCCGCCGGGCGCCGAGCTCGTCGCCCGGAAGAGCTCTCGGACCTCGACAAGCGGATCATCGAGCACCTGCAGGAGGACGGTCGCCGGCCGTTCACCCAGATCGCCGCTGCGCTCGGCGTCTCCGAGGCGGCCGTCCGGGCGCGCACGAACCGGCTCGTCGAACGCGGCTTCCTGCAGATCGTCGGGGTCGCCGACCCGGAGAAGCTCGGGTTCCAGCAGGCGCTGATCGGCATCCGCTGCCTGCCTGGGCGCATCGTCGAGGCGGCCGAAGCGCTGGCTGCGCTGCCGGAGGTCGACTATGTCGTCATCACGGCCGGCCGCTACGACATCCTCATCGAGACGGTCTCGGAGGACAACGAGGGCCTGCTCCGGTTCCTCAACGAGCGCCTGCAACGCATCGACGGCGTCCGCGATACCGAAACCTTCACGTACCTCCGGCTGGTGAAGCAGACCTACCAGTTCGGGACGCGATAATCCTGGTGCCCGCCCGCAACGTGGGCGGGCGGAATTCGCGCGAAGGCTGTCTTCGCGGACCAGCAGCGGCTACCATGCACAGGTCCGACTGCCGTCGGAAGCCGAGATCCGGGGGAGGCTGACGCACCTCGTGCCCACCGAGATGGTGCCTGTCCAGCATGCGCACACCCAGCCCGCGACCGACCAGCCCACGCCGCAGCATCGGATCCGCTGATGCCCGGTCCTGAGCTGCTGCTCGCCGGAATCGCGGTCGTCACGGTGATCGCGGTCGGGCTCCTCATCGGGCCCACCTCCGTCTGGATCCGGACCCACATCTTCCGCCGCGGGGTCGAGGAGGAGCAGCATCCGGCCACGAGCGACGCCGTGATGGAGCTCCGACCGACGCCTGCCGGCGCAACCAACGGCGCGATGGCGCGGAGCGAGGAGCCGGCGGAAGACGATCGCGCCGCCGGCGCCCCGAGCCTGAGCGACCCCGCAACGCAGGATCGGATGATCCGCATCGTCAGCTGGGCGTTCCTCATGGCGGTCGCCGTGATCGCGGCGGCGAGCGGCGTGTGGGCCGCCTCGCTCCCCGCGATCGTGATCCTCGTCGCGATCACCGGCGAGGGCATGGTCGTGCTCCACGACATCCTGCCGGGGACACGGCTTCGAACCCTTCGGGGACCCCTCCAGGCGATCCTGGCGATCGGCTTCGCCTCGGCCCTCGTCGCGCTGACCGGCGGTCTCGACAGCCCCTTCACGTTCACGTTCCCGCTGATCGTCGGCGCGGGCGCGCTGCTTGCCGCGCCCCGGGTGGCGGTGATCCTGACGCTCGTCGCCGCCGGGTCGTACCTCGTCGCGGGGCTCGTCGGCAGTCCCAATCCGGGCACGGGCCCGGTCGTCCAGCTGCTGGTCAATCTGACCGGGATCTTCCTGCTCGCCTATGTCGGCGCGTCGGTCGGGCGCGAGCAGCGCCGGGCGCGCGACGCGGCTATCCGGCTATCGACCGTTGACTCGCTGACCGGGCTGTTCAATCGGAGCTTCTTCTTCACCTCGCTCGAGCGCGAGCTCGCCCGCGGCGACCGGTCCGGCCGGGCGTTCTGCCTCGTCATGCTCGACCTAGACGACCTCAAGACGATCAACGATCGCTCCGGGCACCACGCCGGCGACCAGGTCCTGCGAAGCGTCGCGGACATCATCCGAAGCCGCATCCGGAAGATCGACGTCGCGGCACGCTACGGCGGCGACGAGTTCGTGATCCTCCTGCCCGAGACCGATCCGACGGGCGGCTGGGTCTTCGCCGAGAAGATCCGCCAGATGGTCGCCGAGCAGGGCACGCCCGGCCTCGAACCTTCGCCGACGATCTCGACCGGTGTCGTGTCCTACCCCGCCGACGGCCGGACCGCCGACGCCCTTGTCATCAGCGCAGACCGCGCCATGTACACGTCGAAGCGGGCCGGCAAGAATCGCGTCGCGCGAGCCAACGGCGAGCCGGCCGTCGTGCCGGTCGAGGCCGAGGACTACGCAGCGGCGCGAGCGGGCAAGCCGCCGGCCTGAGCGCCGCCCGGCGGGACGACCGGCCCCGCCCGCATCGCGGTGTAGCATCGAACCGATGAGCGACGACCGCCGCGGCTTCTCGACGCGCGCCATCCGTGCGGCCTCCCACACGCCGCCGCTCCAGCAGCGCCCGACCTCGGTCCCGATCTTCCAGACGGCCACGTTCAGCACCGAGGACGCGGCGGAGCTCGGCGAGGTCCTCGGCGATCCGCGGGCGGGTTACGCGTACAGCCGGCTCGCAAACCCGACGACGCGGGCCCTTGGTGAGGCCTACGCCGAGCTCGCCGGCGGCGAGGCCGGTTACGCTCTCGCCTCCGGGATGGGCGCGATCCACGCAGCGCTGGCTGCGGTCCTGTCGGCCGGCGATCGCGTCGTCGCTCCGACGACCCTCTACGGCTCGACGCGGGCCCAGCTCCTCGGCTATTTCGGGCGGTTCGGCGTCGACGTGGCGATCGTCGACGTCACCGACCTCGAGGCCGTCGAGGCCGCGCTCCGGGCCGCCCGAACTCGAGTCCTCTACGCCGAGACCTCGGCGAACCCGACGACCTTCCTGGCCGACCATGCCTCGCTTGCCGAGCTGGCTCACCGACACGGAGCGCTCTACGTGGTCGACAACACGTTCGCGTCGACCTACGTCTGCCGGCCGCTGGAGCTCGGGGCGGACCTCGTCATCGAGTCGGGCACGAAGTACCTCGGTGGCCACAGCGACCTGATCGCGGGCGTCGTCGCCGGCCAGGCGCCGCTCGTCGATGCGGTCGCGAAGACCCAGGTCGACACGGGCGCCACGCTCGGCCCGTTCGAGGCATTCCTCGTCCTTCGCGGCCTCCTCACCCTCGCCGTCCGGATGGACCGGCACGCCGGCAACGCCCTGACCCTCGGCGCGTGGCTCGAGGAGCAGGACGGCGTGAAGCGGGTCCTCTATCCAGGGCTCGCGAGCCATCCGCAGCGCGCCGTCGCCGAGCGCCAGTTCCGGCCCGACAACGGCGGCGGGATGCTCGCGTTCGAGGTCGCCGGCGGGCGCGAGGCTGGCCGGGCCATCATCGACTCGCTCTCGCTGACCGAGCTCACGGCGTCGCTCGGCAGCGTCCACACGATGGTCGTCCATCCGCCCTCGACATCGCATCGCCAGCTCAGCGAGGCGCAGCTCATCGAGAGCGGGATCACCCCGGGCCTCCTGCGCGTGAGCGTCGGCCTGGAGGACGTCGAGGACCTGATCGACGACTTCCGCCGCGCGCTCGCGGCGGCGCGCGCCAACGCGTCGGTGGCTGCCGGGGCCTGACGGGCTCCAGGTCATGGCGACCCTGATCGGCGACCGACTGGCGTCGGACGGCCCGAGCGCGGCCGCACGAGCCGGGATGCGCCTCTGGCGGCTGTTCACGTCGGTGAACTTCGCCGTCGTCCAGATCATCATGCTGGCCCTGCTCGCGGTCGTCGGGATGACGGTCCGCCAGCTGCCGGGGTTCGCGTTTCATTCGGCGGGCGACTACGCGAACGAGATGGGCAAGCTACGGGCCGTGTACGAGCCGGCGCTCGGGGCTGGGGTCGTCGGCGTCATGGAGCGGCTCCAGCTCTTCCGCGTCTTCACCTCGACCTGGTTCAGCCTCGGGCTCGTGATCCTCGTCGTCTCGATCGTCATCTGCACCCTCGATCGGACGCCGCGGCTCTGGCGCCAGTCGGCCGTCATCCGGGTCGTCCAGCCAGACGCCTACTTCGATCCAACGCTGCCGGACCGGGTCTCGATTCAACCCGGGTCGGGGTTGACCGCCGCCTCGGTAATCGCGGTCCTCCGGCGTCGCCGGTTCGGGGTCCGGGAGGTCGAGACCGAGACCGGCGAGCGGTTCATCTACGGCGATCGCAACCGCTGGACGAAGCTCGCGACCCTGATCTCGCACCTCGGCCTGATCCTGTTCCTGATCGCCGGGCTCGTGACCGCCCGCCTCGGGGACGAGCAGGGCCTCGTCGTCGCCGAGGGCGACACGCTCACCGTCCAGCCGATCGGCACGCCGGGGCTGCTGCTCGTCAAGAACTTCGGGTTCCGGGCCCCCGGCCTCGAGGCCGGCGTCGCGACGGACTTCACCACCGACCTGGCCGTCTATCGCGACGGCGCGCTCCTCGCCCGCAAGACCATCCGGGTCAACGATCCGCTGTCGGTCGCCGGCTACACTTTCCACCAGAACGGCTTCGGCCCAGCGCCGGACCTCGAGATCAAGGACGCGGGCGATGGCTCGGTCCTGTGGTCGGGCCCCGTGCCGCTCACGGACTCCGACGGCGGCCTGCCGACGGGGGCGCTGCCGGTGCCAGGGCGCGCGATCGGCGTGCAGCTCCTGCTCGCGAAGGACGCCGCCGGCGTGGGCACCCTCCTCGTCGTGCCGTACGCCGTGACCGGCACGAACCCCGACGGGACCGCGACGACCATCACCGGCTTCCCGACGGCCCTCGCGAGCGGCCAGAGCGCGCCGATCCAGGGCGCCGGCCTGTCCGTCTCGCTGCGCGGCTTCGGCGACTACACGCTCCTGATCGCGAAGCGCGATCCGGGGCAGGGGATCGTCTGGTTCGCGTTTGCGGCCCTGATCACCGGGCTGGCCATCACGTTCTACTTCCCCCGGCGCCGGATCTGGGCGCGGCTGCGGACGGACGGCCGCCTCGACCTCGTCGGACGGGCTGACCGGCAGCTCGACTTCGACCGCGAGCTCGGTGCCGTGATCGACGACCTCGTCCGCGCCCGCGGGGCGCCCGCTCCGGCGCCCGGAGAGGAGAACGCAGCGCTCCCGAGCGCTGCCGGGCCGGCGTGACGGAGCTCGCCGAGCTCCACGCCGAGCTCCTGCCGGCCGCACGTCCGGCCGGCGCCGCGGCCACCGAGACCCGTCCGATCGCCTGGGTCCGGGTCCTGAAGTCCCGCGTTCCGGCCTTCGACGCCCTCGACGCGGGTGACCTCGCGATCGTGCCGGCCGGGCCGCTCGCGCTGATCGCGCCCGGCACCGACGAGCTGCGGGCGCTCGCCGATGCGCTCGCGGCGGCTCGGGTCTCCGGAGTGCTCCTCGTTGAGGGCGAGGCCGGCGCGGATCGCCTCGAGGCCCTCGCCGCGCTGCTCGAGGGGAGCGGCGTTCCCGGGCTCCGGCTCGGGCGCACGGATCCCGCCGCGCTCGAACGCGCCGTCATCGGGTTCATCGTGGCTCGCGGGTCGGAGCTGGAGCGCCAGGCGGGCCTCCTCGCGTCCGAGCTCCAGAGGCGGGCGCTCGACGGCGGCGGGCCGGCAGCCCTCGTCGCGGCGATCGCGACGTTCCTCGGCCGCGGCGTCGCCCTCGAGAGCGCTCGCGGCGACGTCCTCGCCGTGCATGCCCCAGCCGATGCTCCCGAGGCGGCCGCCGCGGCGATCCGGTACCAGGCCCGGCCCCGCCAATCAGCGACCCTCCGATTCCCGCTGCCGGTCGCCTCCGGCCCCGCCGGCGCCCTCGTGCTCATCGGCGATGCGCCCGCGAGCGAGCTCGGGCGGGCCACGGTGGCGAGAATCGGCGGGCTGCTCGCGCTCGAGCTCGCGAGGGACGAGGCGGTCCGCAGGGCCGGCGACCAGGTTCGGCGGGCCGACGCGCTGCCGAGCGCCGGGCCACCCTGGATCGTGCTCCTGGCACGGCAGCGGGCGCCCGGCCTCGACGACGACACCCCGGCGGCGCGGGAGACGCGCGAGGCAATCCGGCGGGAGGTGCGACTGCTGGCCCCCGCCCGCCGGATGGCGCTCCGGGGCGACGCCGACAGCCTCGAGCTGCGTGCAGTCCTCGCCCTCGACAGCGCCGATGGCGGCGCCGGCACACGGCAAGACGCCGAGGCGGATCCGCTCGCGCTGCGGATCGCGGGCCTCCTCTCCCGGACCGTCGCGCTGTCGCGGCCGTTCCGGACGCGCGCCGAGCGGCCCGCCGCCGAGGCGGACGCTCGATCGACGCTCGAGGCGGCCGTCGCTCTCGCCGAGCCGCCAGCCGTGGCCCGGACCGACCGCCTGCCGGTCTACCGGATGCTGGGCGGGTTGCACAACCTGCCCGAGGGCGCCCGCCTCGCTCGGGCGCTGCTCGAGCCGATCCTTGCGGGTCGGCCGGACGTTCGCCGGGAGCGGCTCGCGACGCTGCGGGCCGTCCTCGATCACGGCGGCATCAACGAGGCAGCCGCGGCGCTCGGTGTCCACCGGAACACGATCGCCTACCGCGTTCGCCGGATCGAGGCCGCAACGGGGTGGCAGCTCTCGGACCCGGAGCTCCGGCTGCCGCTCGCGATCGCCGTTCGATTAGTGCAAGAAGAACAAGAATGACCGGCGGTTCGTCGCGAGTTCGGAGGGCGGCCGCCTCGCCTCGCTGCTAACCTGCCTAAAGGTCGTGCGAACCGCACAAGGGCGTGGACAGCAGGAGGCGAGATCGGTGGTCGCTCCATACGAAGCGGTGTCTGGGATCGAACAGATCGAAGGGGCGAAGTCGAAGGGCATTCGCTTCGTCCAGCTCCAGTTCACCGACATCATGGGCGTCGTCAAGGCCGTGACGATCCCGATCCACCAGCTCGAAGGCTCCGTCCGGCACGGGACCTGGTTCGATGGCTCGTCCGTTGAGGGCTTCACCCGGATCGCCGAGAGCGATCAGTACCTCATGCCGGACATGCGGACCTTCTCCGAGATCCCGTGGCAGAAGGGCTCCGGCGCCCGCGGCACGGCGCGCGTGATCTGCGACGTCTACACCCCACGCGGCGAGGCGTTCGCCGGCGATCCGCGCAACGTCCTGCGACGGCAGGTCGACCGGGCCCAGAAGCTCGGCTA
>DAINSJ010000066.1:0-8650 GCA_036741375.1 Candidatus Limnocylindrales bacterium | reverse complement strand
GCGAGAGGCAGGCTGCACGGCCTGTCAGGGGCGATCAGCGAAACAGGTCGAATTCGGGCGGCATGAGGGCGTCGCGGATCGAGCCCTCACCGCGCCGGAAGGACGCGCCACGAACCAGCGCCGCGGGTCGGCCGGTTAGCTTCCCGAGCGCGAGCTCTGCCGCTGAGGCGAGCTCGTCGGCGACGGCTCGGACCGTCGAGTGCATGACCCGGCCATCGTGATCCGGCGTGCCGCGGAGGTCATCGAGCGGCTCGAGGCCGGAGACCCCGATCGCGACGTCGACAATGCCCCATCGCCAGGGCCGGCCGAACGAGTCGGAGATCACGACCGGGACGTCGACACCGGTCGCTTGGCGGACCGCGGAACGGATGCCGGCGGCGGACTGGTCCGAGTCTTCAGGGAGGAGCGTCACGAGGTTGCCGCTCTGCGGCCCGACGTTCGAGGCGTCGACACCGCCGTTCGCGCAGATGAAGCCCTGCGGTGTCTCGGTGATCAGGACGCCGTTCTCCATGCGCACGACGCGCCGGGCCTGGCTCAACACGACCTCGAGCTGCCGCGGGTCCCGATCCCAGCGCTCCGCGAACGCGATGGCCTCGGGCCGCGGCTCGATGGTCGTCAGGTCGACGACGGCGCCCTCCGCCTTTGATACGATCTTCTGGGTGACGACGAGCACGTCATCGTTGCGGGCCGGGAGTGCGCCGGCGGTCGTCCGGAGCGCCGCGACGAGGATCGCCGGGAGGTCGTCGCCGACCGCGATCTCCGGGATGCCTTCGAGGGCCAGGACCCCGAGCCGCCCGCTCCCTGTCGAGCCTGGCTCAGGCATTGCTCGCGCCGAGAGCCGCCGACGCGAGCAGCAGGTCGGCCGGCGTGTCGACGTCGAGCGTCAGCGGTCCGCCGATCTCGAGATAGGAGGCGCCCGCCCCTGTGGCGGCGGCACGATGGGCCGCGAGGCTTCCGGGCCCGAAGTCCGGATTGATCAGGTCCGCTGGGGCGACGAGCAGGGCGTTCGTGCCCTCGCGGTGGCGATCCGGCACGACCGCGACGAGGCCCCGGGCTCCCGCGCCGCCGTCGGCACCCGCTGCCGCCGCGCGCGCCTCCCCGACGATCGCGTCGATGCCGTCGGCGGTCACGCTGGGCAGGTCCGCCGGCAGGATCAGCACTGCCGAGGCATCACGGGATACCGCGAGCGAGCGAGCGGCCCGGATCGCCTCGTTCAGCCCGGGGAGGATGTCGACGAGCCCTACGGCGCGGTGCGCCGTCGCGATGCCCGCCACCGCGGGATCCAGGGTCACCACCACGGTGCCGTCGATCGATTCGGCGTCGCGTGTGGCCACGAGGGTCCGCCGGAGCATCTCGGTGACGAGCGCAAGGCGCTCGGCCGGGTCGAGGCCCGGGCTGAGGCGCGTCTTCGCGGTTCGCAGGCCGCGAATCGGCACGACGGCCCAGACGCGGGACAGGTCGATCGTGGTGGTGGGCTCCACGCGGCCGATCCTACGCCCGCCCGATTGCGGCAGCCGCGGCTGCGAGGACGTCCGCCGCGAGGTGGGCCTGCGCCCGGTCGTCGGACATGATCGTGTCGGTCACCACCGTTCGGAGTCCGAGATCCTGAATGGCCGGCTCGAGCGCGGCGTCGCGCTCATCCAGGACGAACACGTCCGCGATCCCGGTGTAGCGGCGAGCAACGCCGAGGGCGGTGGACTCGTGGCCGAGCGAGACGAGCATCCGGTCTGCCGGCCCCTTGATCGCGCGCCCGCCGACGATCCCGGAAACCGCGACGACCGGGGCGCCACGGGAGCGAGCGGTCTGCAATCCCGCCTCGATGCCAGTCACCGAGAGGATCGGCTCGATCGACACGAACGGGTTCGATGGCCCGATGACGATCGCCTCGGCCGCCTCCAGGGCCGCGTCGACCTCCGCCGACGCGACGGCGGCGTCGATCCCGACGAACCGGACGTCCCGGACTTCGGGCTCCTGGTGGCGGTGGACGAAATACTCCTGGAACTCGAGCCAGCCGTCGTCGGTCAACACCTCGGTCCGCACGACCGAGTCGGTCATCGGCAGGATCGCGGCCTGGACGCCGAGCGCGCGCTGAAGGTCGAGGGCGACCTCAGTCGGTCGGTCGCCCGCCCGGAGTCGCGCCGTCCGCACGATGTGCGTCGCGAGGTCGCGATCGCCGAGCCGGAACCACGTGTCTTCGCCGAGCCGCTCGAGCGCCTCCGAGACCGTGAAGGTCTCGCCGGCGATGCCCCAGCCCCACTCGCGGTTGTCGATGCCCGCCAGGGTGTACATCACGGTGTCGTGGTCCGGCGAGATGCGGAGCCCGTGACGCTCGAGATCGTCGGCGGTGTTGACGATCACCGTCAGCCCGCTCCCGAGGTGCGCCTGGAGCCCGTGCCCGATCCTCGCCCCGCCGACACCGCCCGCGAGCAGGACGACCACCCCTGGCGCGAGGCCGTCAGCCACCTCGGGCTGGAATGGCGCCGAGCTGCTCGCGGATCTCGCCGAGGCGTTCGACCGTTTCCCGGTCGTGCGGCGCCGGGACGCGGACGTTGATGTGCGAGAACCCAAGATCGAGGAATGGCCGGATTGCCTCGGCGACCGCAGCAGGCGAGCCGAGGACCCGTGGCATGCCGGTCGCGTTCGGGGCGCCGTTCGTCCGCATCATGTCCGCCCAGACTCGTTCCGCCTCCGCGGGCTCGTCGCGGACCACGACCTGGATGTTGACGCCCATCTCGATCTCCGAGGGGTCGCGTCCGACGGCGGCGCAGTGCTCGCGGAGGATCTGGACGCTCCGGGCAGCGCGGTCGAGCGGGCCAGTCATGTTCCACGCATCGGCGTAGCGGGCCACCGTCCGGAGGGTCTTCTTTGGGCCGCTCCCGCCGATGAGGATCGGCAGCCGCGCCTGGATCGGCCGCGGCCGGCAGAGGGCGTCGACGAAGCGATAATGCGGACCGTCGTGCGTCACGAGCTCACCGTCGAGCAGGCGTCGCAGCACGCCGACGGATTCGTCGAGCCAGTCCAGCCGCTGTCCGACGCTCGAGCCGAACTCCAGGCCGAACGCCTCGTGCTCACGCTCGAACCACGCCCCGCCGAGGCCGAGAATGGCCCGGCCGTTCGAGATGTGATCGAGGGTCGTCGCGAGCTTGGCGGTCAGTCCCGGGTTTCGGAACGTGTTCGCGCCGACCATGAGCCCCATTCGGACATGCGACGTGAGCGCCGCGATCGCCGCCAACGACGTCCAGCCCTCGAAGATCGACTGGTCCCAGCCGCCCGTGATCGAGAGCAGGTGATCCCAGGTCCAGATCGAATCCCAGCCGGAGGCGTCGGCGGCCACCAGCAGGTCGCGGTACGGCGCCCACTCGGTTGACTGCGGCCAGGCGAGCAGGCCGAAGTGCGGCGTTGCCATCGTCAGTCGTCGGCGAGGTGGTCGTGGATTCTAACGATGCGGATCAGGAACGACACGCGCTGCTGGCTCCGAAATGTCGCGATCGAGCTCTCGGAGGCGTCGTCGTAGCGGACGGCGAGCGCAACGATATCGTCGCGAGCCCGTTCCACGTCGTCGACGATCTCTTCCACGAGACCGGTGATGCCGACCCAGCGGTTCGGGTCGGCGCCATAGAAGACCGCCAGCGACAGGCGCGGGTCACGCCGAAGGTCGGCCGGCCAGCGGCGGCCCTCGCGCGAGTTGACGAGCACCCGGCCGTCGGGGTCGAGTCGGTACCAGATGATCGCCTGGTGCGGCGCGCCGTCCGCGTCGGCCGTCGCAAGGGTCGCGAAATGCGGTTGCTCGAGGAACACGCGGACGTCGTCTGACAGGGGAGCGGGTTCGGGGAGATCCACGCGGGAATGGTATCCGCGCGGCTCAGGTGAGGCGCTCGCCGGCCTCGATGCGGATGTCCAGTCGGTTCTCGGGCGGCGAGAGTGGACACGACCACCGCGGGTCGAACGAGCATGACGGCTGGAACGCGAAGTTGAAGTCCATGATCAGGGTGTGTCGGGCCATGTCGCCACCGAGATCGGCGCTCTTCGCGGCGTCGAGGAGGTATCTGCCGGCCCCGTACGTCTCCGTCCCGTTCGTCGCGTCACGGAACGGGAGGAACAGGCCGCCGGCGTAGCCCGCCATCCAGTAGAGGCCGAGCCGCCTCGGTCCCGCAGGAAACGGCACGTCGATGAACCCGATCCGGGTGAAGCTCTGCTCGCCGCCGGTGCTCACGGGAAGGAGCAGGGACCCGAAGCCGCCAAAGCCGCCAAAGCCGCCGATTCCGCCGATCGCGCTTGCCCCGGTATCAACGGAGGGAGGGTCGTCCGAGGCGACCGGGAGCTCGAACCGCAGCGCGGGGTTGTATGGCCAGTGGCGCGCGCGGAATGCCTCGCGCCCGTCGGTGGGGACGGGGGACTCTGGGTGGTCGCGATAGAGAGACTCGCGAACTTCGCGCCAGTGGTCCCACGCGGCTTCGGGCTCCGTCGCAGCCATCGAACGGACTTCGCCGTAGAGGTCGGAGAGCTGCCGCCGCCAATCGGCCAGCTGGATGCGGTCGAGCTCGGGCTCGGACTCGGACTCCGGCGCCGAACCTTCCCCGGATTCCGCCGCGGTCGTCACGCAGGCCATCGTAGCCGAGCCCCGACTAGAATCGATCGCGCCGATCACCCCGGGCGGCACTGCGGCGCATCACAAGGAGACGTTCGAATGGCGGATCAGGCCGAGATCGGCGTCTTTGGTGGCTCGGGCTTCTATTCGCTCCTCGAGGACGTCCGCGAGATCAAGGTCGACACGCCGTACGGGGCTCCTTCCGACAGCTTCTTCCTCGCGAACGTCGCGGAGCGTCGCGTCGCATTCCTGCCGCGCCATGGACGCCGCCACACGATCCCGCCGCACGCGATCAACTACCGGGCGAACGTTTGGGCGATGCGCTCGCTCGGCGTCAAGGCGGTGATCTCGCCCTGCGCTGCCGGCTCGCTGCAACTCGACGTGAAGCCGGGCGACTTCGTCGTCTGCGACCAGTTCGTCGATCGGACCGACGGCCGGCCGCACACGTTCTACGACGGCCCCATCGTGACCCACCTCTCGTCCGCCGAGACCTACGACCCGGTCCTCCGCGACCTGGCGATCGCGACGATCCGGGATCATCGGATTCCCGTCCACGAGCACGGCACGGTCGTCGTCATCGAAGGGCCCCGCTTCTCGACGAAGGCCGAGTCGAAGTGGTTTTCCGACGCGGGCTGGGAGGTCATCAACATGACCCAGTACCCCGAGGCGTGGCTCTGCCGCGAGCTCGGCATGGCGGTCGTCAACATCTCGCTGATCACGGACTACGACGCGGGCGTCCACGAGGGGACCGCGGCGGTCGACGCGACGAGCGTCCTCGAGGTCTTCGCCCAGAACGCGGAGCGCATCCAGAAGGTCGTCCTCGACCTGATCGGGCGGTTTCCGGCCGATCTCGACGCGCTCGGGGCGAGCGCCGCCCTTGGCCCGACGCGCGGCGATGGCCACGCGATCTCGCCCGAGGACATCCGCCTCTTCGAGACCGGCCTCTGATGGCGGGCCCGCGCAAGGACGAGGCACCGCGCATCGGCGTCGCCCTGGGGTCGATCGGCGCCACGCCGCAGTGGTGGCTCGAAAGCGCGATTCGCCTCGATGCCGCGGGGTACCGAGCGCTCTGGAGCTGGGACCATTTCGTCGGCGGCGGCGATCGGACCGTCCCCGTCGTGGAGCAATGGACGATCCTCGCCGCGGCAGCCGGAGCGACGAAGCGAATCGGCCTCGGCACGTTCATCGCGAACGTCATGAACCGCCATCCAGCCGTGCTCGCCCGGATGGCCTCTACCCTGCAGGAGGCGAGCGGCGGTCGGCTGACGCTGGGCATCGGGATCGGCGGCGGGCCGAAGGAGCACGTCGCGTACGGCATCGACTTCCCCGCGGTCGACCAGCGCGTCCGCCGGCTCGAGGACGCGGTTGCCGTCATCCGCGCGCTCTGGACCGGGGGGCCCGTCACGCGCGACGGCGCTTTCTATTCGCTGGACGACGCCTACGCAAGGCCCGTCCCGGGGTCCGCTCCGAAGATCCTGATCGGCGCCGCGGCCCCTCGGGGCGTCCGCCTTGCGGCCAGGATCGGGGATGGCTGGGCCGCCGAGCAGCCCGACTTCGAGAAGCACCTCGGCCTGTACCGTGACGCGCTCGAGGCGGCCGGCAAGCGACGGGCGATGGCCTGGATCGCGGTCGGCGTCGGCGGCACGGGCAAGAGCGGTCAGGACAACCTGCGCGACAGCCCATGGATCACCTCGCCGGTCCCGGAGTGGCTGCGCTGGTTCGAGGCCGGCGCCGACGAGGTGATCGTGACCGCGAGAACGAAAGCCGACGTCGACGCCCTGGTCAAGGCTCGCGACAAATGGTGAACGGGCGGCCCGGCTGACTTCGCCCGGCTGACTTCGACCGCGCCGACAAGGTGTCCCTCTCGGGCTAGGAGGAGGTCTCGTGTTCGTTCAGCTGTTCGAGGGATGGCGCTATCGCCCCGGCGTTCGCGACCGAATCGCCGGGTTGGGATTCGGGGTGGCGCCGAACGGGACGCCGCGACCCGACGTTCCGGGGCTCATCGCGCGCCTCCTCGCCACGGACCCGAACGACCCCGACACGGGCATCGGTCTGTGGGTGTGGCAGGACGAGGCCGCGTGTCGTGCCTACGAGGCAAATCGACCGGCCGATGTCCAGGCGCGACTCGCGGTCGACATCGACGAATCCGAGGTCACGGAGCGGCAGTTCGACGCGCTCCTGTTCGGCTGCCGGGTCGATCCGGCTCCCTGAGTCGCGCGGGTCCCGAGAGGCTCAGGTCGCGAGCGGGTCGGCCTTCTCCGGGTCCACGCCGAGCTCGGTGATGGCCTTCTCGGCCGCAGCGGGCGTGATGTCGCCCGAGCGCGCGAGCGCCGACATGGCGGCGGCCGCGATCGATGGGGCATCGATCTCGAAGTAGGCCCGCAGCGATTCGCGGGTGTCGCTCCGGCCGAAGCCATCCGTGCCGAGGGCGACGAACGGGGCGTCGACCCAGGGTGCGACGAGCTGCGGGATCGTCTTCATCCAGTCGGTCGCCGCGACGATCGGACCGCCCTTCGGGCCGAGGACCGTCGAGACGTACGGCACCTTCGCCTTCGAGGCGGGGTGGAGCCTGTTCCAGCGGTCGATCTCGAGAGCGTCGCGGCGAAGCAGTGCGAAGGACGGCGCCGAATACACCTCGGCCGCCACGCCGAACCGTTCCGCGAGGAGCGCCTGGGCCGCTGTTACCTGCAGGAGGATTGAGCCGGAGCCGATGAGCCGGACCCGCGGGGCGGGCTTCGAGCCATTCCCGGACTTGCCGATCGAAGGCGCCGCCGCGAACCGGTAGATCCCGCGGAGGATCCCATCGCCGACGCCCGCGGGCTTGGGCGCCTGCGGGTAGTTCTCGTTGTACAGCGTGATGTAGTAGACGAGGTCCTCGCCCTTGACGTGCATCCGCTCGATGCCGTCGCGGATGATCGCGGCGAGCTCGAACGCGAACGCCGGGTCGTAGGGCCGGACGCTGGGGACCGTCGACGCCAGGACGTGCGAGTGGCCGTCGTCGTGCTGGAGGCCCTCGCCGGTGAGCGTCGTCCGGCCGGCCGTCGCGCCCATGAGGAACCCGCGCGCCCGCGCATCGCCGGCGGCCCAGAACTGGTCGCCGGTCCGCTGGAACCCGAACATCGAGTAGAAGATATAGAACGGGATCGTCCCGAAGCCGTGCGTCGCGTACGACGTGGCGGCCGCCTGGAAGTCGGCGGCGGAGCCAGCCTCCGTGATGCCCTCTTCGAGGACCTGGCCGTCGATCGCCTCGCGATATTTCATGACGAGCTCGCTGTCGACCGGCGAATACCGCTGACCCTGCGCCGAGTAGATCCCGACCTCGTTGAAGAGCGGGTCCATGCCGAAGGTTCGCGCCTCGTCAGGGATGATCGGCACGATCCGCGGTCCGAGCTCCTTGTCCCGGAGGAGGTTGCGGAGCATCCGCGTGAAGGCCATCGTCGTCGACGCGGCCGTCGTGCTGCCGGCGTCGAACTCGGCATCGAAGGTTGGCTTCAACGCGGGCATCGCCACGGGGTGAACGACGCGCCGCGGCAAAGGACCGCCCAGCGCGCGTCGCCGCTCGATGAGGTACTGGACCTCCTCGGACTTCGGGCCGGGGTGGTAGTAGGGCGCGTCGTGGAGCTTGTCGTCCGGGATCGGCAGCTCGAGCCGGTCGCGGAAGATCTTCAGCTCGCCCTCGGAGAGCTTCTTCGCCTGGTGGGTGATGTTCCGCGCCTCGACGCCGGCACCGAGCGTCCAGCCCTTCACGGTCTTCGCGAGGATCACCGTCGGCGCGCCCTTGTGGGCGATCGCCGCCTCGTAGGCCGCGTAGACCTTGCGGTAGTCATGGCCGCCGCGGCGCAGGCGCGAGAGGTCGTCGTCCGTGAGGTGCTCGACCATCCGCTGCAACCGCGGGTCGGGCCCGAAGAAGTTCTCCCGGATGTAGGCGCCGCCGGCCACCGAGAACTTCTGGAACTCGCCATCGACCGTCGAGTTCATCTTCTCGACGAGGACGCCGTCGGTGTCGCGGGCGAGGAGCTCGTCCCACTCGCGGCCCCAGATGACCTTGATGACGTTCCAGCC
>DAINSJ010000065.1:4171-8819 GCA_036741375.1 Candidatus Limnocylindrales bacterium | reverse complement strand
TCCGGCGGGATCCTGCCGGCCGACCGGCTGTCGACGCCGTACACGTTCGAGGCGCTGCGCCTCCTCGGGGCGCACGTCGGATCGGGCTCGATCATGGTCGCGGACGATCGCGCCTGCGTCGTGGATCTCGCTCGCGTGCTGACCCGCTTCTGCGCCGACGAGGCCTGCGGCAAGACCATCCCATGCCGAATCGGGACGGCGCGGCTCGCCGAGATCGGCGAGCGGATGAGCGCCGGCACGTCACGAGCCGGCGACCTCCAGCTCGCGACGGACCTCTCCGACGACATCGTCGGATCGGCGCTCTGCGATCACGAGCGCCTCGCGACCCTGCCGCTCATGAGCGGCCTCCGCTATTTCGGCCCCGAGGTCGAGGCCCATGTCGAGCGCGGCGAGTGCCCGGCGGGGGTGTGCCGGCCCATTCACCTCGCGGCCAGCGCGCCGACCGCGCCGCAACCGACAATGGCGTCATGACCGACCTGATCGTCCGTCCCGACGGCCGGCCCGCCGTGCCGGAGCGCTCGCCCGAGAGCCGCCCCGACCAGCCGATCAAGCACGACACACGCGTGCCACTCGAGAACACGCTCGCCGAGCAGCTCATCACCACGCAGGCGCCGCAGCGGCCGCAGTCGACGCCGCGGATCCGGATCGAGGTCGACGGCCGGCTCGTCGAGGGCCTCGAGGGCCAGACGATCCTCGAGGTCTGCCGCGACAACGGGATCGAGATCCCGACGCTCTGCTACGAGCCGAAGCTGCCCGGCTTCGGGGCTTGCCGAATGTGCGTCGTCGAGGTCGAGGGCGAGGAGCACCCGCCGATCAGCTGCTCCCGCGCCGCCGAGCCGGAGATGAAGGTCCAGACCCAGACCGAGGAGATCCGGCGGCTCCGCCGGACGAACCTCGAGCTGATCTTCAGCGACCACAACGCCTATTGCCTGCCGCCGTGCCAGAACAAGTGCCCGAGCCACATCGACATCCCGGGCTTCCTGAAGCAGAACGCCGAGGGCAACTTCCGCGAATCCACCCGGATCTTCAAGCGGACGATCCCGTTCCCCTCGGTGCTCGGCCGGGTCTGCCCGGCGCCGTGCGAGGACCACTGCCGCCGCGACGAGGTCGACGAGGCGATCGCGATCCGCGACAGCCACCGCTACGCCGGCGACCAGGTCATCAAGGCGATGCTCGACGAAGGAATCGACCCGCCGCTGCCCTTCGAGGTCCAGGCGAAGACCGGCCGCCGCGTGGCGATCATCGGCTCCGGACCGGCGGGCATGGCCGCGGCCTACTACCTGCTGATCAACGGTCACGACGTCACGATCTTCGAGCGCGACCCGGCGCCCGGCGGGATGCTCCGCTACGGCATCCCGCAGTACCGCCTGCCGAAGATCGAGGTCCTCGAGGCCGAATACGAGTCGGTCACGCGTCTCGGCGGCAAGATGGTCTGCAACCAGGGCCTTGGCCGCGATTTCACGCTGGACGACCTCCAGTTCCAGGGCTTCGACGCGGTCCTGATCGCGATCGGCTGCTACGACACGAACAAGCTCGGCGTGCCGGGCGAGGATGCCGCCGAGGTCCTCGACGGCCTCGAATACCTCCGGACCGCGACGCTCGGCCTCCCCTACCCGGGCCACAAGGGCAAGCGCGTCGTCGTCGTCGGCGGCGGCTTCACCTCGATGGACTGCTCGCGGACATCGATCCGCCAGGGCGCCTCCGAGGTGACGCTCGTCTACCGCCGCGACATGAAGGACATGCCCGCTGCGAACGAGGTCCACGAGGCGATCGAGGAAGGCGTCACCGCGATCTTCCAGGCGGGCCCGACGCGCGTCATCACCGACGCCAAGGGCAACGTCACCGGCATCGAGTTCATCCGCATGGTCCCAGGCGAGCCCGATGCCTCCGGCCGCCGCCGCCCGGAGCCCGCCCCGGGAACCGAGTTCACGATCCCCTGCGACCGGGTGCTCCTCGCCATCGGCCAGGGCCCCGAGCTCGACTGGATCGGCCCGGGATCGCAGGGGCCGACGGCCACGAAGAACCGCCGCCTCCAGGCCGACGCGGTCACGTTCGAGACCGCCCGGCCGGGCGTCTTCGCGACCGGCGACGTGCGGATCGGTGCCGCGACGGTGGTCGCCGCCGTCGCCGAAGGCCGGCGCGCGGCCTACGCCGCGAACGCGTTCCTCCGTGGCCAGGACCTCGGGGCGCTCAAGACGCGCCAGACGCTGGCCGAGCCGCAGCCGGAGTTCCTCTCGATCGTCCCGTTCACGGGCGAGCGCAAGGAGCCTCGCTACCGAATGACGGCCCTCGAGGCCGACCTCCGGAACAAGAGCTATGTCGAGTACGAGATCCCGTACTCGAAGGAGGAGATCGTCGCCGAGTCGACGCGCTGCCTCCAATGCACCTGCGAGGCGATCGGCTTCTGCGACCTGCGCCGCCTCGGAATCGAGTACGGCACGACGCTCAAGACGCTCGAGCCCGACTTCCACCAGGGCGCCGGCTACCGGAGCGTGACCGAGAACCGGTTCACCGGGATCAACCACGACTACATCCGGGACGACAGCCACGCGTTCATCCTCCGCGAGCCGTCGCGCTGCATCGACTGCGGTCGCTGCGCCAACGTGTGCGCGGAGGTGGTCGGCGCGGCCTGCTACGACTTCATGCGGATCGGCTTCGACACGCTGGTCACGACGCCGCTCGACATGAGCCTCAACGACACCCCGTGTGTCTCGTGTGGCCGCTGCGCCGAGACGTGCCCGACGGGCGCGCTCATGCCGAAGCCCCGCGTCCTCCAGAAGTACGAGGTCGACGAGAGCCGCTGCATCCTGTGCGGGATCTGCGTCGACGCCTGCCCATACGACGCTCTCCGGGACGGTGGCGAGTTCGAGCTCGCGAGCGCGAGCCGCGAGGATCCGGAAGTCGATCTCATGGCCCTCGCCGCGATCGACCGCGAGACCGAGGTGACCTACATCCGCAAGGAGCGCGACTGGCTCCAGCGGGCGATCGAGGCCGGCCGCTTCATCGATGAGGGCCGCCTGTTGCCGGTCCTGCCGCCGTCGCTCGCGAGTGGCAGCGGAAACGGCAATGGAAGTGGCAACGGCCATGGCCACGCCGCCGCTGGAGGCCACGCCGGCGGCGAGCCCGGCGCGCACATTCACCCGAAGTAGCTCGACGATGCGGGCCTGGCTCTACCTCATCGCCGCGGCCATCGCGGGTGGGATCGTCACCACGCCGGCGATCCTCGTCTTCTTCCTCTTCGGTGGTTCGGTAGACGACGCGCTGCTCGCGGCCCTCGCGACCCTGATGATCGTCGCGGCCCTCGCCGTCGTGACGATGAAGGACATCATCCGCTGCGGCCTCGCGATGATCGTGTGCTTCCTCTCGCTCGCGGGGATCTACGTGGTCCTCGGCGCGCCGATGGTCGCGGCGACGCAGGTCCTCGTGTACATCGGCGCGATCAGCGTCCTGATCCTCTTCGCGATCATGCTGACCCAGGACAAGGTCGCGCCGTCGCGTCTCGTGTTCCAGACGCAGGCGGCCCCGGCCGCGATCGCGGCGATCATCATCGCGGTGCTTGTTTCGCTGGTGGCCATCGGAACCGACTGGCACGCGGCCACCTCGAGGATGCGGGTCGCCACGGACGCGCTCGCGACGCTCCTCTTCAAGGACTACACGCTGCCGTTCGAGGTCGTCAGCGTCCTGCTCCTCGCCGCAGTTGTCGGCGGCGTGTTCATCGCGAAGCGCGAAGATCCCAGCGAAGGCGAGATCTGATGGCCGACTCCCTGGACACGTACCTCGAGCTCGCCGGCACCCTGTTCGCGATCGGGACGTTCGGATTCCTCGCCCGCCGGAACGCGATCTCGATGCTCATGTCAATCGAGCTCATGCTCAACGCGGTCAACCTCGCGATCGTCGCGTTCGGGGCCTTCATCCCGGGCCTCAAGGACCGCGGCGCCGTCATCGCCCTGATGGTCATCGCCGTCGCCGCGGCCGAGGCGACCGTCGGGCTCGCGATTGTCATCGCGATCTTCCGGAATCGGAAGACTCCGCTCGTGGACGAGTACGACGCGATGCGGCGATGAGCTTCGACCTCCTGATCGTCCTCATCATCGCGCTCCCTCTCGCCGGCTTTCTGATCTCCGCTGCCATCGGTCGCCGCCTGGGGGCGCGAGACTGGTGGATCCCGGTGGGGGCGGTCGTCGCTTCGTGGGCGGTGGCGATGATCGTCGTCACGGCCACGCTCACGAATGCGGCGCCCTTTGGCGAGGAAGGCCACGGGCTGACCCTCTGGCAGTGGATCCCGGCTGGCGCGTTCAACATCACGGCCGGCTTGTTCGTCGACCACCTGACAGCCGCCCTCCTGATCGTCGTGACGACGATCGGGCTGCTCGTCCACGTCTACTCGATCGGGTACATGGCCCACGACCCGGGCCGCTGGCGCTTCTTCGCCTACCTGAACCTGTTCATGGTCTCGATGCTGCTGCTCGTCATGGCGGACAGCTGGCTGCTCCTGTTCGTCGCCTGGGAGCTTGTCGGCCTCAGCAGCTACCTGCTGATCGGGTTCTGGTATCGGAAGAACTCGGCCGCGCTCGCCGCGAAGAAGGCGTTCATCGTCAATCGCGTCGGCGACGTCGGCTTCGCGCTCGGGATCATGGCGATCTTCGTC
>DAINSJ010000065.1:0-4071 GCA_036741375.1 Candidatus Limnocylindrales bacterium | reverse complement strand
AGCGCCCAGTTCCCGCTGCACGTCTGGCTGCCGGACGCGATGGAGGGCCCGACGCCGGTCTCGGCCCTGATCCACGCCGCGACGATGGTCAACGCCGGCGTCTACCTCGTCGCCCGCGCGAATCCGATCTTCACGAGCGCGCCGCAGGTCATGACCGTCGTGGCCGCGATCGGCATCTTCACGGCCATCCTCGCCGCGTCGATCGCGATGACCCAGACCGACATCAAGCGGGTCCTCGCCTACTCGACCCTCAGCCAACTCGGCTACATGTTCGCGTCGCTGGGCGTCGGCGCGTTCACGGCTGCGATCTTCCACCTCATGACCCATGGGTTCTTCAAGGGCCTCCTGTTCCTCGGCTCCGGCTCGGTCATCCATGCCGTCCACGAGGAGCAGGACATGCGAAAGATGGGCGGCCTTGCGAAGAAGATCCCGCAGACCTACCTGACGATGCTGATCGGCGCGATCGCGATCTCGGGCATTCCGCCGCTGGCTGGCTTCTTCAGCAAGGACGAGATCCTGGGCGAGGCCTTCAGGAACCAGTTCTACTGGGTCTGGGCCATCGGCATCTTCGTCGCGATCCTGACCGCGTTCTACATGTTCCGGCTGATCGGACTGACGTTCTGGGGCGAGAGCCGCGTCGATCCCGAGGTCGAGCCGAAGATCCACGAGTCGCCCTCGGTCATGACGATCCCGCTGTGGCTCCTCGCGATCCCCTCGGTGGTGCTCGGCCTCTTCCTGTCGTGGCCGGGTCCGCCGCTCGGTCCGCTCTTCGGCATCCAGGGGACGGGCCTGCTCGCGAGCTGGCTCGAGCCCGTGTTCGCGCCCGGCCTGGCGATCCTCCAGCGGCCCGAGGAACCCTTCCAGATCCTCGGCATCGACGGCGGGCTGCTCGTCATCAGCATCGTCGTCGCGGTTGGCGGGATGGTCGCCGGCTGGCGCCTGTTCGGCGTCGAGCTCGGTCAGATCCGGTGGCCTTCGCGCCCGGAGAGGGTGCGTGCCCTGACAGCCCGGGCGCCGTTCCTCTATCGTGCCTCGCTGAACAAATGGTGGTTCGACGACATCAACAACCTGCTCTTCATCGTCATCGGCGGGCGGGTCGCCAACGCCGCGGCGTGGTTCGACCGGAACATCGTCGACGGCATCGTGAACGGGATCGGTGCCCTGACCCGGCGGAGCGGCGGCGGCCTCGCCCGCGTCCAGACCGGCCGGGTCCAGAACTATGCCCTCGGGATCGCGATCGGCCTGATCGCGATGGCGGGGTCCTATTTCGTGATCGCGGCCCACTGACCCATGCACGACCTCGTCGCCGGCCTGCCGATCCTCACGGTCGTGACGTTCGTGCCCCTCGTGGGCGCCATCGTCCTCGGTCTCCTGCCCGCCCGATACGCGCGACCGATCGCCCTGGCGACGGCGCTCCTCGCGTGGGCCTTCTCGCTCCTCCTGGCCGCCGGCTTCGTGCCCGGCACCGCGGGCTTTCAGTTCGTCGAGCAGGTGAGCTGGATCCCGACCTTTGGGATCGACTACAAGCTCGGCGTCGACGGCCTCTCGCTGGCCCTCGTCGTCCTCACGACGACCCTCACCTGGATCAGCATCCTCGCGAGCTTCAACCCGATCCAGACCCGGATCAAGGAGTACATGATCGCGTTCCTGATCCTCGAGGTCGGGATGACGGGCGTGTTCCTCGCCCTCGACACGTTCCTCTTCTACATCTTCTGGGAGGTCGTGCTCGTCCCGATGTACCTGATCATCGGGATCTGGGGCGGCGCGAACCGGATCTACGCAACGATCAAGTTCGTCCTGTACACCCTCGTCGGATCGCTGCTCATGCTCGTGGCGATTCTCGCCACCGCGTTCGCGTTCCAGGACGGGCACGGCGGCTCGTGGGTGGGCGCCTTCGATTACGAGGCCCTCCACAACTACGCCGCGACGACAGGATTCGCCGACAACCTCCAGCTGCTCGCCTTCGCGGCGTTCTTCCTGGCCTTCGCGATCAAGGTCCCGATGTTCCCGTTCCACACGTGGCTGCCGGACGCCCACGTGGAGGCTCCCACCGCCGGCTCCGTGATCCTCGCCGCCGTGATGCTCAAGCTCGGCGCCTACGGGTTCATCCGGTTCAGCCTGGGGCTCTACCCGGAGGCATCGCACACGTTCGCGCCGCTGATCATCGTCCTGAGCCTGATCGCGATCATCTACGGCGCCGTCGTCGCGCTCGTCCAGCCCGACCTCAAGAAGCTCGTGGCCTACTCATCCGTGAGCCACATGGGGTTCGTGACACTCGGGATCTTCGTCTTCCAGCAGCAGGCGATGCAGGGCGCGATCCTCCAGATGATCAACCACGGGTTGATCACCGGCGCCCTGTTCCTCCTCGTCGGCGTGATCTACGAACGGACCCACGACCGGACGATCGCGAAGATGGGCGGCCTCGCGGCCCTGACGCCGGTCTGGGCCGCGATCTTCGGGTTCTTCGTGTTCGCCTCGGCCGGCCTGCCGGGACTGTCGGGCTTCGTGGGCGAGTTCCTGACGCTCGTCGGCTCGTTCGCCGTGAACCCCTGGTTCGCGGTCGTCGCGACGTTCGTGATGATCCTCGCCGCGGCCTACCTGCTGTGGATGTACCAGCGGGTCGTGACCGGCGAGCCGTCGGCGTTTCTGCTCGGGTTGGGCAGCCACCTCACGGACATCACCGCGACCGAGATCCTGACGCTCGCGCCGCTCGGCGCCCTCGTCGTCGTGCTCGGCTTCTTCCCCGGCATCCTGCTCAACCTGATCTCGGGTCCAGCGACGACCGCCCTGGCCGGCGTCGGCAGCGCCTCGCCGATCGCCGTCGACCCGGTGCTCGTCGCGATCGGCATCGGGATCGTCGTCGCGATCGTCGTGATCCGGTTTGTGACCCTGCGGCCGGCTGGCGATGCCTCGGCGCCGGGTTCGACCAGTCTCGCCGTCGAGAGCCATTCGTGACCGCGGACACCGGGCGCCGCCACGCAGCCCGGCGCCGCCTAGGGAACCGGCCGTGACCCTGGCCGACCTCTCGACGGCGGGACCGTTCGTCCTCGCCGTCCTCGTCGCATTGGCCGTCCTCGTGACCGACATCGCGCTGCCGGGGCGTCGCGGCGCAATTCTCGCCGTCTCGCTGGCTGGTCTCGCGTTCGTCGCCGTCCTGACCCTCGCGACCGGCACCACCGCCACGACAGCGTTCGGTGGCGCCTACCGCGTGGACGCGTTGACGACCTTCCTCGACCTGCTGTTCGTCGCGATCATCGCGTTCACGATTGTCTTCGGGCCGGATTACCTCGAGCCTCGCGGGCTGCCGCTGGCCGAGTACACGGTCGTCCTCCTGTTCGCGATGACCGGGGCGATGCTCATCTCGGCATCAGCAGATCTGCTCGTGCTGTTCATCGGCCTCGAGCTCATGGTGCTGCCGGGCTACCTCCTCGCCGGCTACCACAAGAGCGACGGCTACTCGACCGAGGGCGCGATCAAGTACTTCCTCCTCGGGTCGTTCAGCTCGGCGATCTTCCTTTTCGGACTGGCGTTCGTGTGGGGCCTGACCGGCACGACGCGCATCGACGAAGTCCGGGACGCGCTCGCGGCGATCGTGAACGGCTCGGCCGCCCTGTCGCCGGCGCTTGCGCTCGGCCTCGCCTTCATGACGACCGGCGTCGCATTCAAGATCGCGGCGGTGCCCTTCCATTACTGGACCCCGGACGCGTACCAGGGCTCGCCGACACCGGTGACCGGCTATCTGTCCGTCGGGCCGAAGATCGGGGCGTTCGCGCTCATCCTGCGGCTCTTCGTCGAGGCCCTCGGCCCGCTCAAGGCGGACTGGCTCCAGGTCGTCATCGTCCTGGCCGTCCTGACGATGACCCTCGGCAACCTCGTGGCGCTCACCCAGACGAACGTGAAGCGGATGCTCGCGTACTCGTCGATCGCCCACACCGGCTACATGCTGGTGGGGCTGGCCGCGTTTGCGGCCGGCCGGATCGAGGGCCTCCAGGGGCTCCTGTACTACGGCGCCGCCTACTCGTTCATGAACCTCGGGGCGTTCGCGGTGATCGCCGCGCTCCAGAAGCGGGC
>DAINSJ010000064.1:0-8849 GCA_036741375.1 Candidatus Limnocylindrales bacterium | reverse complement strand
AAGCTCGCCAGGTCCTCCTCGCGCAGGATGAACTCGCCGAACGTGTCGTCGTAGCTCGCCCGATGGGGGAGGACCGAGACCTTCGGCAGTCCCTCGGGCTGGGGGTAGGTGTACGAGTAGAACACCGGCCCCAGCTCCGGGTTCGACGGCCACCAGCCGGCGCTGCTTTCCTCCTGGTTGTAGGCCTCGACCGTCACCCAGTCCGGGCAGTTCGGGACTCCTCCCGGATGCTCGGGAGCCGACGCGCCAGAGAAGCGACTCGTGGCGAGGTCGAAGCTGCCCCAGAAGAAGTGGACCGGACTCGCCTTGCCGACGAACCGTCCGCGGAACTTCGACAGGACTCGCTGGGCGGCGGTCAGCCCCTCGAAGAACGCGGCCACATGGTCGCGGTCGTGGGAGGCGTGGACCTCGTCGTCCGCAAAGGGGATCGCGACCGTCACTTCGTTGGGGATCGGCCGGATCGGCACCACGATGTCCATCCCGGCGAGCCCATCCATCAGGGTCCGATAGAACGCCGCGACCGACATCGGCCGCAGGTCGATCGCGAACGACGTCCCGCGAGTGTCCACGGCCGTCAGGCGATGGTCGACGAAGTCAAAGGCGATCTCGAACGCTCGGTCATCGATGGGCATCGCGTTCGTCGTCAACCCGCGCGCCGACACGTACAGGGGCACGTGCCATCAGTGATTGAGGGGCGGCACCTGCGCCATCCGGATCTTGCCGAGGATCTGGGTCCACATGTGGACCGTCGTGATCGTGTCGGCCCAGTCGTGCCATGGTAGCTGCTTCCCACCTGGGGCCGGCGCGGTCTCCCGGGTGGTCACGGTCACTCCGAGGCCTCCTCCGGCGGTTGCCGGCGCGACACGAGCTCGGCGACCCAGTCGCGAAGCCGATCGATGTGCTCGGCGTAGTGATCGCCGCCGGACTTCCGGATCCACCACGCCGCCTCGTCGCTCGGTGCGACCACGTCGAACCATTCCTCGATCATCCGGCTTCGGCCGGCGTTCGCCTGGACCCATGCGACCTCCCACGGCTGGTCGCGCATGGCTTCGAGGAACGCCTCGTTCAGGCCGTCGACGTCCACCGCGTGGCCCTCGTAGGTGCCCACGTTGATCCGCTCGAGCTGGATCTCGGCCTCGGCCAGCCACGTGCCGAGGTGCGCGACAACGTCCCGGACGGTCCAGCCTGGATTCCGGTAGTAGCCGGGCTCGAGGCACTCGGCCGGAAACAGCGACCGGACCAGGCCGACGATCTCGTACCAGCCTCGGCGCTCGGCCTCGATCTCCGCGTCGTAGGTCGCACTCGGTTCGAGGTGCGGATGCGCATGGGCATGCGCGTGGACGACCGGCGCTCGTCGGGGGCTGCGCGTCATTGCCCTGGTTCCCCGGCACCGACCGGTCGGGCGTACTCGCCTTCGAGCGGCAGGCCCGCGTCCTCCCAGTCGAGCAGCCCGCCGCTGTAGCGCCGAACGTTCCGGTAGCCGCGGCGCACCAGGTCGCGATAGACGGCCACGCTCGACAGGCAGTCGACGTGCGAGCAGTACACGACGACCTCGTCGTCGGGATGGACCGCCGCATACAGCTCCTCGGGCGTGTCGAAATGCAGCGAGCCCGGGATGTGCTTCGAGTCGTATGCCCAGCGGTTGAGGGCCATGATCAGCCTGAAATCGTCGCCGCGATCGAGCTTCGCCTTCAGCTCATCGCGCCCGATCGTCCGGATCGGCTCGATCCCGAGTGCCGCGTTCGCATGTGGCTGATCCATGATCACGACGCATCATCGCGCGAGTTCCCGATCGGCGCAGCCGGTCGGGCCAGAGAGGAGCGCCATGCCAACCGTTTCGGGAACGTCCGAGCTACTCAGCGGGGGAGAGGACGTGTATCGGGAGACGCCCGGTGGGCCGCGCCTGACGCACGCGAAGGGCACCCAGCGCTACGGCGGCGGCATCGAAGGCGACGGCTATGTCGACTGGCTGGTCTGCTACCGGCCGGACAGGACCGCTCGATTCGTCGGGCTGCAGCGGATCGATGGGCGCATCGGCGAGCGGACCGGCAGCTTCGTCCTCGAGGCGACCTCGACGCACGACGGCAAGGCCTCGACAGGCACGTGGGAGGTCATCGCCGGAACCGGCACCGGCGACCTTGCCGGGATGACCGGTCGTGGCGGCTTCGAGGCGCCGGGCGGACCGAAGGTCGAGTATCACCTCGACTACGAGCTCGAGGGCTGATTCATCCAGGATTCGCCGACTCAGCCGAACTCCTCCGCCTGAGCCGGGATGAGCCGACTGGCGAAGAACGCGGCGAGCAGGCAAGCGCCGACCCCGATCATGATCGCCGTCTCGATCGAGCGACCGGCAAGAAGGCCCGCCAGAGCAGAGCCGATCGGGGAGCCGGCATAGTTGAACGACATCGAGACGGCGAATGCCCGACCGATCCAGGCTGGGTCGGTACGGCGTTGGCGAAGCGTGAACATCGAGACATCGAGCGGTCCGTTTGCGAGCCCCATGATCGCGACGGCGATGACGATCGGGACGATGCTCCCACCGATCAACAGCAGTGCCATTGCCGGAGCCCAGGCCAGGATCGGCCAGGCGATGAGAGCTCGTTCGCGACCGCGTGTGTCCATCCGTCCCGCAATCAGGCCCGCGACGAGCCCGAACACGCCCTCGAGCGCGAACACCCCGCCCACGGCCAGCTCGGAGAGCTGGAGCCGGTTGAGAACGATGAGCGGGATCAGGATCGTCATCATCCCGCCCGCCACGTTCAGGGTCGTGATCGAGAAGCCGAGGCCGCGGAGGCTCCGGTTCGCCCACGTGTAGAGCAGGCCCTGCCACGCGTCGCGCAGGAGGTTACCGGTCGAGTGGGCATCGGTCTCGGGGTCGGGGACCGGCCACAGGATGATCGCCGCGATTCCGAATGCCATGCCGATGAGGATCAGGGCGACGGGTCCGCCGAGCAGCGCGACGATCGTCGCGGCGATCGGCGGACCGAAGATCGAGGCGACGACGTAGCCGTTCGAGTCGATGGCATTGAGGCGTTCCCACAGGTGTCGCGGTGCCATCAGCGGAAAGAGCGACCGGAGGCCGGTCGCGCTGAGTGGCCCGGTCAGTGACGACACGGCGGCGATCAGCACGAGGAGCCACGGCGGGAGCGCGCCTGCAAGAGCGAGCCCTCCAATCGTCGCGAGCGACAGCATCGCGATCAGGAAGTCCAGCACGATGAACCGAATCCGGCCGTGCCGGTCCAGTAGCGCCCCCGCGATCGGGCTTACCAGGAGCCCCGGCGCGATGCTGACGGCCGTTACGAGGCCAGCGAGCTCGGGCGAGTGGTAGTGATCCAGGGTGAACAGGACGAGCGCGATCCCGACCATCGACTGGCCGATCCGCGAGACCTGCATGCCGAAGAGGGCGCGGGCGAGGAAGGGCACGCCGCCGAGCGCGCGGTAGGACGCCTCGGGCTGGGTCAGGGTCGACTCGCGGCGATCGGGACCCGGGCGACCCGGACGCTCGTCAGCTCGCGCTTGCCCTTGAGCTCGAGCGATCGCGACTCGAGGCCTGTCGTCGGCCAGCCGGCGGCGCCGATCGCGGCGTCGGTGACCAGGAGCTCGCCCGTGGCGGCCGCCGAGGCGAGACGTGCGGCCGTATTGACGACATCGCCGAGCGCCGTGAGCTCGGTGACCGGCGGCTCGCCCACGGCACCGACAAAGGCCACGCCCGAGTGGACGCCGACGCCGACGGGTAGCCATGGGCCGGCCGGATTGCCGTGGCCTGTGGCCGCAAGGATCGCGAGACCGGCCTCGATCGCCTGCCTCGCGTGGGCGTCGTGGGCGAGGGCGGGGATGAACATCGCGACGATCTCGTCGCCGACGAACTTGTCGACGATGCCGTCGCGCTCCACGACGATCCTCGCCGTCGTGTCGTAGAAGCGATCAAGCTGGCGCCGAAACTCGGTAGGACTGATCCGTTCCGCGAGCGCGGTGGAACCCCGGATATCGGCAAAGAGGAAGCTCGCTTCGATCTCCGCGCCGCCATGCATCGTTGACAGGAGATCGAAGCAAAGCCCGCAGTAGGTGGGGTTCTTCGCCCAGCGATCCCGGCCGATGAAGTGCATGAGGGGCCGCCCGAGGCCCCCGAACGGCGCCGCGCACATCTTGCAGCGCGGCGACCCTGGCACGTGGCGAAGCCAGGCGTGCGCCCGCGCGTAGGTCCGATCCGTCCCCATGAGGATCGCGCGCCAGATCGGCTCGTTCGGGTTCGGCTCCGGGGCAGGGATCGGTGCTTCTGTCATCTGTGCCCCGAAGCGTAATCGCCGAGCCCACGGGTCCGCTGCCGGGCGATCGACGTACAGTAGGTTCCATGCGCAGTCGGCTGGCAACCGCGATCGGGATCGTCATCTCGATGACCGTCGCCCTCGTGCTCGCCCACGACCTCGCGTTCCTGGCCCGCTATGGGTCCGCGTTCGGAGAGGCCCTCGCCCATGCCGGCCACGGCTCGGCGTGGACCGGCGCCGCCGCCGGCAGCGTGGCGATCGGCGCCGGGCTGCTCTTAACGGCGATCCTCGGGCTTCGCCGTCTCGGCCTCGTTGCCGAGCAGCTTCGCGCGCGCGGGACATCGAGCGAACCGCGCGGGCGAGCGTTCCTGCGCACGTGGGCGATCCGGGCCGCCCGCCTCTCGCTGACCACCACGTTCCTGCTCACGATCCAGGAGAACCTGGAGCGGGTCAGCGGGGGAATGGCCGGCCCGAACATCGGCCTCCTCGTGTCCGCGGAGTACCCGTCGGCGATCCCGATCGTCCTCGGCGTCGCGATCGTGGTGTCGTTCGTCGCGGCCCTCGTCGCGTGGCGGCGTGCGGTCCTGGTCAGTCGGATTCGCGCCGCTCGACGGCGGCCGATCCGCGCCTCGATCGTGCCCCAGCCCGCCGTCGGAGCCGAGCGACGACCCCTAGCCGTCGTTCGCGGCCTCTGGGCCGTGCGGGCGCCGCCATCCCTGGGAGGCGCCGCCCCGGCCTGATCCTCGACCGATCGTCGTCGGCCGCTCGATCGTCCTCAGGGCGGCGCTCAGCTCATCGGGAGCCGTTCTCTGTCGCACCGCACCCTGGAGGACTCTCGTGGCCCACTTCCTTGTCCATCGTCTCGCGCCGTTCCTCGCCTCGGCCGGCCTGCTGGTCGTGTCGGCCGGTGGCGCCGCAGCCCACGTCATCGAGCACGCCGGGCCATACACGGTCGCGCTGGGCTGGCAGCACGAGCCCGCCTACGTCGGCGCCCAGAACGCCGTCCAGGTCGTGGTCACCGACGCGGCCGGCAAGGCCGTCACCGATCTCGGTGCCGAGGACCTGACCGTCGTCGTCTCGACGGGCGGGCAGCAGAGCGCCGCGCTCACGTTCGACTCGGGCTTCGACGCCGATACCGGATTCGGCACGCCGGGCGAGTACGACGCGCAGCTCATTCCGACCAGCCCCGGTGCCTACACGTTCCACCTGAAAGGCGCCGTCCACGGCACCTCGATCGACGTCACCGAGACCTCCTCGGACACGACGTTCAACAGCGTGACCGGCACGACCGACGTCGAGTTCCCCGTGAAGCTGCCGACGCTGGCCGAGGTGGCGACGCGCCTGGACCGAATCGATACGCGGATCGCTACCCTCGGGACGGCCTCGGGGCCAACGCAGGCGTCCGTCGATGCGGCGAATGCGGCGGCCGCCGATGCCCGGGCCTCCGCCGATCGAGCGCTCGTCATCGGGGTCGCCGTCGGCGGCCTCGGCATCCTCGTCGGGCTGCTGGCACTCGTCCGAGCCAGGCGACCCGTTCCCGGGCGTGCGTAGAGCGATGCGGTTTGCACGGCGGAGCCGCGGCGCGCTCGCGATCCTGGCGATCGCCACGGTCGCCGCGCTCGCCCTCGCGCCGCGGGACGCCGCCGCCCATGCGCTGCTCCTGTCATCGAAGCCCGCCGCGGGGACGACGGTCGGGACGTCGCCGACCACGATCGAGCTGACGTTCGGCGAGACACCCGATCCGAAGCTGTCCACGGCGAAGGTCCTCGATGCCTCGGGCTCGAACCACGCCGGCGGGCCGGCCGTGGCGGCTCCGGGCAAGCCGGCGACGCTCGACGTTCCCGTCGGAACACTGGCCGACGGCGTGTACACGGTGACCTGGCGGACCGTCTCCTCGGTCGACGGTCACGTTGCGGCCGGGTCATTCGCGTTCGGGGTGGGTGTTCCGGTGACCGCCACGGGGCCAGCGAGCCAGAACCAGGGGGGTAGCCCGAGTGGCTCCCTGCTCGCCGACGCGGCTCGCTGGCTGCTCTACCTCGGCCTCGTGGGGCTGTTCGGGGCCGCGTTCTTCGGCTTCGCCATCGATCCGAAGGTTCCGCGGTCGGTCCTGCGCCTCGCGGGCGTCGGCTGGCTGGCGGCGGCGCTGGGAGCAATTAGCGTCACGGCCGTCCAGTGGTCGGATGCCGGCGGCGACATCGGCGGGCTGCTCGGAACGTCGGTCGGCACGTCGGCGATTGCGCGCGTCGCGGCACTCGCGATTGCCGGAGTGCTCGCGGCTGTGCTGGTCCTCCGGCGTCCGTCGCCGAGCCGTCGCCTGTTCGGGCTCGTGGCGGCGAGTGCCGCCGCCGCGATGCTCGTGGACGTCGCGACCGGGCACGCCGCGGCAGGGTCCATCGCGCCGTTCCAGGTGCTCACGCAATGGCTCCACATCGCCTCGGCTGGGCTCTGGGTCGGCGGCCTCGCGGCGCTGCTGCTCACGGTCCGGGGAGCCCCCGACGAGGCGAAGGCGGGCATCGCCCGGCGCTACGCGACGTGGGCCGGCATCGGCCTCGCGATCGTGGCCCTGACCGGGGTCATCCGGGCCGTCTCGGAGATCGGTTCCCTCGACGCGCTCGTCTCCACCGACTACGGCCGCGTCGTGCTCATCAAGTCCGTGCTGCTCGCGTTCCTGGCTGCCCTCGGAGCGTCGAACCACTACATCAACATTCCGGCCGCACCTCGACGGCTCACGGGGCTGCGTCGGGTTGGATCCGTGGAGCTGGCGCTTGGCGCGCTCGTGCTCGCCTTCTCGGCACTACTCGTGAATCTCGCCCCGCCCGTGTCGTCGGCCGGAGGCCCGAGCCAGGCGGCGTCCGCGCCGATTATCGCCAACGGCCACGATTTCGGGACCACCGTCAAGCTGCGGCTCGTCGTCTCGCCGGGCGCACCCGGGTTCAACACGTTCGAGGCCTCGGTCACCGACTTCGACACCGCAACGCCGGTCGCAGCCACCGCGGTCAGCCTGCGGTTCGCCATCGCCTCGAGCACCGGCGTGGGCGGCTCGACGCTGGACCTCCAGCCCGGCGGCCCGGGGTCCTTCACGGCCTCGGCCGGGAACCTCTCGCTCGACGGGATCTGGAACATCGTCGCGACCGTCGCGGCGCCCACGGGCGCCGTCGAGGTTCCGCTCATCGGATCGACGGTCGTGCCGGCGCAGCCGGTCGACGGCGATGGCACGCCGCTGGCGCCGGCCACCGTCCACCTCGCGGACGGCACCTCGGTGCAGGTCTACCTCGATCCGGGTGGGCCCGGAGCCAATGAGCTGCACGCGACGTTCTTCGATGCCGCGGGCAAGGAGCTGCCCGTCCCGACGGCGACGATGGCGGTTTTGGCGCAGGATGGATCGGCGGTCATCGCGGCATCGAGGCAGCTCGAGCCGGGTCATTTCGTCGCCGATATCCAGCTCGCGGGCGGCCCGATCGCCGTCGACATCATCGGCAACGGCGCCACGGGCGGCGTCATCCACGCACACCTCGTCATCAAGAACGCGTGAGGCAAACGATGGTTCGACCGGCGATCTCGCGGCTCCTGGCCAGCGCTGGCGTCGCGCTCATGGTCGCCGCCTGTGCGTCGTCGGCTGGGTCGACCCCGAACCCGACGAATCCGGTTGCAAGCGGCAACCGGCCGTCCTCGCCCGCGGTCGTCGCGGTCGTGCAGCCGGCCTCGGGTGCAGCGGTCACGCCGACGCCATGTCCGGGCGCGTCGGGCTCGTGCGTGCACATCAAGCTGTCGCTGACGGGCGCGACGATCGTGACGGCGACCTCGACCGACATCCGGCCCGACCAGGGGCACGTCCACCTCTACGTCGACAATGTCCTCGTCTCGATGAACTACGGCCTCGAGCAAGACCTCCCGGTCCACCCCGGGACCTACGTTCTGAAGGCCGAGTTCGTCGCCGCCGACCACGCCCCATTCAACCCTCGGGTGTGGTCGCCCGAAGTGCTCTTCACCGTCAAGTAGCGTGGGGGAGTCGCGCCGGACGGGCGTCCTTGTCCTGGGCCTCGGGGGCGCCATCGCGCTGCTCGCCCAGCTCGCATCGCCGGTCGCCGTGCCGCTCTACGACGGGGTCCAGGTGCAGGAGCCATACCGCTACCTCACCCCGGCCTCGGGGCAGCCCGGGACCCCGACCTCGTTCAGCACCGAGAAACCCGTCCAGGGCGGCGTGAGCGCCTCGTTCGTCGCGGCGACCAAGGAGAATCCGCCGCAAGCCCAGCTCATTGCGCTCCCCGGAGCGTTCGTCGTGACCGCAGCGGCGACGACGATGCGGATCTCCATCGACCCAGTTCCACGGCCGGCGAATGCCGGGGCGAGCGGGGCGATCGCCGGCAACGTCTACCGTTTTGCGGTCACCGATCAGGCCGGGATCCCACTCCCGATCGCGCAGGGCGCGAACCCTCCGACGATCACGCTCCGCGGGCCGGACGGCGTGACCGACGGAACCATCGCGCTTCTCGGCGCGAGCGGTTCCGTGCTCCTTCCGACCGAGCACGGCGGTGCGCTCGCCATCTTCAGCGCAAATCCACCCGGGCTCGGCGACTTCGCGGT
>DAINSJ010000063.1:0-9034 GCA_036741375.1 Candidatus Limnocylindrales bacterium | reverse complement strand
CACATCCACGAGTCGATCTTCGAGGACCGCCTCGAATGGATGGCCGAGCTGCGCAAGATGGGCGCGACCTTCCAGCTCCGGGGCAAGCAGCGGGCGACCATCGAAGGGCCCTCGAAGCTCCACGCGGCGACCGTCGAGATCTCCGATCTCCGTGCCGGTGCGTCCCTGATTCTTGCCGGGCTGGCCGCCGAGGGGACGTCCTCGATCGGCGGGGCTCACCACGTTCAGCGGGGGTATGAGAACATCGAGCGGAAATTCCTGGACCTCGGCGCCGATATCCAGCGCGTCCAGGAGGGGGAGTCCTCCGTACCCGCATGAATATCGGCATTGACCTCGGCACGGCCAACGTCCTCGTCCACGTCGAGGGTCGTGGAATCGTCATCCAGGAGCCCTCGGTCGTCGCGGTCGACGACGACGGCCGGATTCGCGCTGTCGGCGAGGACGCCCGCGAGATGATCGGCCGAACTCCCGGCAACATCCACGCGATCCGGCCGATGAAGGACGGCGTCATCGCCGACTACGTCATCACCGAGGCGATGCTCCGGTTCTTCATCAACAAGGCGATGCACGGCCGGATGCGCCTCCGACTCTCGGGTCCCCAGGTCATGATCAGCGTCCCGGCCGGCGTGACCTCGGTCGAGAAGCGAGCCGTCAAGGACGCGGCGCTCAAGGCCGGCGCTCGCGAGGCCCACCTGATCGAGGAGCCCCTTGCCGCGGCGATCGGGGCGAACGTCCCGATCTCGGGCCCGAGCGGCAACATGGTCATCGACATCGGCGGCGGCACGAGCGAGATCGCCGTCATCGCCCTCGGCGGGATCGTCGTCTCGACGTCGCTCCGCGTCGGTGGCAACCGCTTCGACGAGGCGATCACGTCGTACATCCGCAAGAAGTACAACCTGATGATCGGCGAGCGGACCGCCGAGGAAGTGAAGATCACGATCGGCACGGCCCTGCCGCTCGAGCGCGAGCTGACGATGGAAGTCCGCGGCCGCGACCTCATCGCGGGCCTGCCTCGAACGATCCCGATCACCTCGTCCGAGGTCATGGAGGCGATCGAGCTGCCGCTCCAGCAGCTCGTCGCGGCGGTTCGGCAGGTCCTCGAGCAGACGCCGCCCGAGCTCAGCTCGGACATCATCGACAAGGGCATGGTCATGTCGGGCGGCGGCGCGCTGCTCCGGAACATCGACAAGCTGCTCACCCAGGTCACGGGGGTGCCCTGCCACGTCGCCGAGAACGCGCTCAACTGCGTGGCTCTCGGGACCGGGGAGGCGCTGAAGCACTACGACTTCTTCAAGAAGTCGCTGGTCCAGAACTTCTAGGCCAAACCACGACCTCCACCCCGGTGCCGGCGACCACCTCTCCTTGGACCCACGCCTACGCCGACCTGCACTGCCACACGTCGGCGAGCTTCGATTCGCTGGCCTCGCCCGCGTCGGTCGTCCGGGCCGCGATCGCGCGCGGGCTCACCCACCTGGCCATCACGGACCACGAGCGGATCAGTGGTGCGCTGGACGCGCGTGAGCACGCGCTCGCGCAGGGAGCCGGCGAGCCGGGGCTGACCGTCATCGTCGGCGAGGAGATCCGGTCGCGCGACGGCGACCTCGTTGCCGTCTTCTTGACCGAGTCGATCCCGCCAGGCCTGTCCGGGGCCGAGACGATCGCCGCCGTCCGGGACCAGGGCGGTCTCGTCGGGATCCCGCATCCCTACGACCGGAGCCGGGGCGGCTCGATGCAACGCGCGGGCAGCGTCGCGCTCGAGGCACTGGCCGGCAGCGTCGACTGGATCGAGGCCTGGAACGCCCGCGTCCTGATCGGCAACGCCAACCAGCGCGCGGCCGAGCTCGCGGCCGCCACCGGCGTTCCCGGTATCGCGTCCTCGGATGCCCACACGAGCCTCGAGGTCGGCATCGCCTCGACGGTCCTCGACGGCGACCTATCGACCGCGGAGGGGCTGCTCGCGGCCCTCGCGGGGCCCCGTCAGCTCGTCTTTGGGCGCGCCTCTGCGTACGTCCGGCTCGTGACGCCGGTTGCGAAGGTCGTCCAGCGGTTTCGCGGGAATGGCCGCCTCACTCCCCCGACAAGCCTGAGCGGCGACGCCCGATGAACCTGCAACCGGGGGGCGATCCCGGCACCGGGCCCGCCGCGGACGCCGGCGCGGACGCGGCTGCCATCGCGGGCTCGGACCCTGCTGCCACCGCGGATCGCGAGACCGTCAGCGCCGATCAGCTCTCGCTCGCCCGCCGGCTGCGGCAACCAAGGACGATCATCTCGCTCGTCCTGCCGATCCTCCTGCTCGCGCTCTTCGCCAAGAGCTTGCCGGGCTTCAAGCTCGAGGAGCTCCCGGGGATCATCTTCCGCGCGAACGGCCTGCTCCTGCTGGCGGCGCTCGGGATCTTCTACGTCGGGTTCCCGCTCCGCGGCTACCGCTGGGCGCTCCTGGTCCGGCGGTCGGGGTTCAACCTCGGCGTCCGGGACGCGACCGAGATCATCTTCCTGTCGTGGCTCGTGAACTGTCTCGTGCCGGCCAAGCTCGGTGACGTGTACCGGGCGTACCTCCTCAAGATCAACAGCACGGTCTCCCTGTCGCGGACGTTCGGAACCGTGTTCATCGAGCGGATCCTCGACCTCTTCGCGATCGTGGTGCTCGGGCTCGCGGCCGGGTACGTGTCGTTCCGGAGCGGCCTGCCGGCCGATGTGCAGATCGTCTTCGCGATCGGCGTCGTGGTCGTTGTCGTGCTCGCCGGCGGCCTCCTGACCCTGCGGAACTTCGGTCGAAGGATCCTGGATCGCCTGCCGGTGCCCCACCGCGTCATCGAGTTCTACGACCGGTTCGAGGAGGGCGTGTTCGGGTCGATCGGCCTGCGCGCGCTGCCCCGCCTGATCGTCCTCACCGGATTCATCTGGGCGACCGAGGCCACACGGCTCTATCTCGTCGTCCAGGCGCTCGGGCTGCCCGATGTCCACCTCGGGATCAGCGGCGCGTTCTTCGTCGCCCTCTCGGCCTCGTTGCTGACGGCCGTGCCACTGACACCGGCTGGGATCGGCTTCGTCGAGGGCGGCATTGTCGGGCTCCTGACGCTCGTCTACGGAATCCCCCAGAACGAGGCCCTGGCGATCACCCTCGTCGACCGCACCGTGAGCGTCCTCTCGATCATCGTCCTCGGCTCGATCGCCTATGCGATCTCGCCGAAGCGGCGCGGCGCGGGCCTCACCAACGAGGTCGCGACGGCCTGAGTTCGCGCGAGTACCACCCGACGCCACGACCACGGACCGCACCGAACCTTCGGGCACCCCACCGATCACGGCCCCTGCATCGCCGTCGAGCCGACGCGCACTCGCGAGGTCCATGTACGAACGGGGGATATTGACGCCCAGCGCCCGGCACGATAGTCCGAGCATGGCCAAGTCCAGCGGGCGCGCCTTCAACGAATGGCTGCGCACCCAGCTCAAAGCTAAGAAGATGTCGCAGCGGCAGCTCGCCCAGCAGTCGGGTGTCGACCACTCCACGATCTCGCGCCTCGTGCGCGGCGATCGGATGCCGTCCCTCGGCACCGCGACGAAGCTCGCTCGCGGGCTCCGCGAGCTCGGCGAGCAGGACGACGGTCCGCAGTACCTCGGAGTCCTCGGGAGCGCGACCCAGAATCCCACCGCCCGGATCGAGTACGCATTGCGAGCGGACGACGCGCTGAACGAGCCGCAGGTCCGCCAGATCATGGAGTACTACCTCGCGGTCCGCATGCGGCACCTCGCCCGTCCGAACGGCACAGAGCCCAGCCCGCTCCGACGCGTCGAGCCGGCCGTCCCGGTTGCGCGTACAGCCGGCATTGGCTATCAGGCCCAGGCGAGTGCCGCATCGGGCGTGCGCGTCGCCGTGGCGACCCGCCAGCCACCTTCGACCCTTCGACCCATTCGCAACGGCAACGGGTACTGAGGAGGACCGGAATGACCATGAGCGCGGACGACCGCACCTAAGCACGAACCGCACGCCACGGGGCTGGGCCCGAAGCGCCTCCACGCTTCGGGGACAGGGCATCGGACGCCGGCGCGGCAGCGCCGGCGTTCGGCTGTCCGGCGGGATTCTGTCGGCGAGGCGACGTCCGGGCTGAGCCCGGCGAGATCGGGTCGAATGTGTCCGCTTGAACACAACCGAGACGGATTCTCTAGTTGAACACCCTGGCGAACACTCGATCGCGTCGATCTCGTGTCGTGACGAACACAAAGCGGTCCAAAACGGCCCGGATCACCACGGAACCCGTGGTTTTGGATCCCGGTTGTGTCGCCGCGGACACAAAGGCCGGTGAGCGCAGGCGACTGCTCGTCGAACCCAGCGTTCCCGCCGCATGGCTCGCCACTTAGGCAACGGCGGGATCCGCCTGCGACCGAGCGTCGAGCGCGGCAGCGCGCTGCTTCGATGGCCAGCGCAGGACCGCGAGTGCGCCGACGATCATCGACAGCCCCACCATCCAGAGGACCGGCAAGGCCAGCATCGACGTGATCGGGACGGTCCACGGCCGGTCGGTTCGGGCGCCCCAGACCACGACGACGAGCGCAATCGGCAGCCGGATCAGGAGCGGGATCGGCACCCACGCGGCCGTTCCCACGTTCGGGGCGACCCCGGTCTGTAGCACGTAGTTGATCCACGCCGGCCACAGGCCCGGCGCGATGATCGCGGACGCGATGACGATCGCGCCCGTGGTCCCGAGGGCGATCGCGAGGCGGCGCCACTCCCCTCGGACGACGAACCACAGCAGGCCCACGCCGCAGGTCGGCTTCGTGAGCAGCGCGAAGGCCCAGAGGCCTGGCCAGCGGAACGCGGCGACGATCGCTGCCGCGAGGAGGATGTGGATGTTGCCGAGGTAGAGGTCCGAGCTCACGATCGGGATGGCGAGGAACAGGATCGACCACGGGCCGACCATCCATAGCAGGGCGAGCCCGATCAGGATCGTCCAGAGGGCCTGGAAGACCTCCCACGGCAGGTGGCCGAGAACCGAGAACACCAGCGCGGCCGGCGGTGGGTACGTGAACGCATCGGTCGTCGCGATGGGGCGCGTGTACGGGTCCGCGATGTTGACCGCCCAGTACGCATGGGCGTCGGCGGCGGCCATCGGCCGGTAGATCGCGAAGATCACGAGCGCGACGACGAAGCCGGCCCGGAGGCCGATGTCGAGCGTCCGCATCCGACGGCGGCCGATCCGGGCGCGCAGGGCGTCGAGGCCCGCAACGGGCGCGGCGAGCCACTCGGTCACGGCAGCCACTCGGTCACGCGCGCGGTTCCGTCATGGCCGGTAGATCGAGATCGAGATGCGCGGAGACGCATCAAAGCGGGTGACGAGCGTCGGCTCGGGGTGCCCGCCGTCGGCCACGAGGTAGCGCATCTGGCGATCTTCGGCAGGCCCGGCGCATTTCAGCCCGACCACGCTCTCGAAGAGCCGGTCGCAGGGCACGACGATGAACGCGGCCGACCACGGGTCGTCGGTGAGCGTGCCGCCCGCCATGACGATCGGGAATCCGGTGCCGGCCGGGGTCTTGAAGGCGGGCAGGTCAATCAGGGCTACGGGCTTGCTGCCGGTCGTAGCCACGATGCGCGTGCCCGACGCGGCCGCGGCCGGCCAGCCGCCATTCGGGTCGGCGATCGGCCAGCGCGAGACTTCGAGGGCCAGGACGAGGACGAAGACCGCCCCGAGCAGCGCCCGTGCCGCGATGTCGACGCCGGGCCGAAGGGCGGTGCGGCTGCCGGGGGCTGGGTCGGTTGCGACTCGGCCAATCGGGGCGCTCGTCGTCGCGGGATTCGTCACCGCGGGGAGCGTGCCCGGCGCCGCGATCGCAATCGCCGCCACGCTGACGAGCACGACCACGACCGGGTCGAGGAACGCGTGATAGTGGTCGTTCGGGAGGCCCGCGACGATCGTCTGGAGCGACGGCGCGAGCACGCTCAGCGCGATCGCGCTCCAGGCCACCGTCCCGGCGAGCCAGCGCGCCGCAAGCCCGAGGTCGCCTCGCAGGCTCGCCGCGGCCCAGGCACCGAGCACGACGGCGAGCGCCACGACGAGCGTGCTCGCGAAGGGCGCATCCGTCACGACCCCGACGAACGGCCAGCCCACGATACGGAACAGCGTGAAGAAGATCCGGGCGAACGGATCGAGCCCCGGCGCGCCGTCGGAGCCGGCGGTGACGTAGGCGATCGCGCGCCGGGTCTCGCCGAAGTCCGTCTGGAGCTCGTGGATCGCGAGCGGCACGAACAGCAGCGCGATCAACGCGAAGCCGGCGAGGCCTGCTCGGATCAGCCGCCCGACCATCGCGCCGTCGCCGGCACGAAGCGCCCGCCGCACGTCGACCGCGAGGAGCGCAACGACCGGCGGCAGGAACACGACGCCGAGCACGTGGAGCTGGAACACGATTCCCGCGCTCGCCAGCGCGACGACCCACCACCGAACGCGGCCGGTCAGATGAGCGTGCCACGCGGCCGCCAGGGCGATCGCGGCGAACAGCGGGATCGGGTTCGGGTTCCAGAGGAACGTCGATTCGTCGATGGCGGCGGGCGACAGCGCGAGCAGCGCGCCGGCAACCAGCCCCGCGACGCGGCCCCCGATCGATCGCGCGAGCCACCACGTGACCCCGACCGCGGCCACGCCCATCAGGGCCAGCGCCGTCACCACCGCGATGGGGTCCGAGCTCGAAATCGCGGCGAACGGGGCCAGGAGCAGGTAGTAGAACGCCCCGTGATGGAAGTCGCCGATCGACGTCGGCGGGCCAAGCAGTGGAAAGACGCCGTCGCGGGTGAAGTGCAGCAGGGTCAGCATGTCGTAGCCCTGGTCGCCGTCGAACCGGCCGCGCGTTGCGATCCCCGGGAGGCGCACGGCTGCGGCGAGGACCAGCAGGGTGCCCACAACGAGCGCGTCGCGCGCCAGGAGCGCCGCGGCCGCGTCCGCCACTCGTCGGCGCAGCGCGCCCGGCTCGCTGTCGGCCTGGACGACCGTTCGCCGGACGGTCAGCTCGTCCGGGTGGACGACCGCGCCTGGCGTCGGTCGGACGCTCGCGAGTCGATCGCCCGCAAGCCGATCGCGGCCCGGCGTCGGGATTCGGCGACGTCGCTGCATCGGACCGCCCAGCTCAGCTCGGGGCCGCGCTGCGATTGGCGCGGCTGGAGATCTCGAACGCCTCGGGCGGCAGGGGATCGAGCGGTACACCGGCGAGCACCGCCTCGGCACGTCGGAGGTTGATCTCGTCGTAGCCGTCGTCCATCGGCACCTCGAGCAGCATCGGGATGCCCGCCATCGCCGGGTGGGTCATGAGTCGGTGGAGGCCCGCGACGCCCATCAGGCCGCCGCCGATGTGCTCGTGGCGATCCTGGCGGCTCCCTCGCTCGGACCGCGAGTCGTTGAGGTGGACCATGACGAGCCGCCCGAGCCCGATCAGGCGGTCGAAGCGCTCGAGGAGTTCATCGACGGCGTCGGGGTCGTCCATCCGCACGCCCGCGCCCCACGCGTGTGCGGTGTCGAGGCAGAACCCGAGTCGCTCCGCCGCAACCCCGCGCGCCGCGGCCGCGTTCGCGATCTCGGCGGTCTCCTCGAGCGTGGCGCCGAGCGACCACCCGCTGCCGGCCGCGTTCTCGAGGACGAGCATCGCCCCTTCCGCCGCGCCGTTGACCGCGCCAAGGACCTGCGCGACCCCGTCGGCGACGCGATCGATCCCTTCCGCCGCAGTCGTGCCGCGATGCGAGCCCGTGTGGACGTTCACGAATCGCGCCCCATACCCGGGTGCCGCGCGAAGGTCTGACTCGAGGACCCGCATCGAGTTCGCCCGGAATGCCGGATCGGGACCCGCCAGGTTCACGAGGTACGAGGCATGGATGGCGACCGGGCGGATCTCGAACGCCTCGAGCCGGGCCCGGAACTCCGGCAGGTGGGCCGGCGGCGCAGCCCGCCGCTGCCACGCGGCCGGGTTGTCGGCGAAGACCTGGAGCGACTGGGCGCCGATCGCGCCGGCCCGGTCCGCGGCACGCAGCAGCCCGCCGCCGAGCGGCAGGTGGACGCCGAGGCGGGGCGCCGATGGGCTCATTCGAGAATCGTACGATGGCGACCCATGGACGACATCCCGCTGGGCTCCGACATGCCGCCCGCCTCCGGGCGCGACGAGCCGGCATTCGAGGCGAGGGTCCTTCGCGCCTTCATCCGCGAGGGCCGGCTCGTGTCGCTGCCGGCGCGGGAGCGGAAACGGCGCGTCGTCCTGCGATACCTCCTCGACGAGGTGTTTCCGGATCTCGAACCGGTCGACGAACGCGACGTCAACATGCGGCTCGCGCTGTGGCATCCGGATGTCTCGGCGCTCCGGCGCTACCTCGTCGATGCCGGGCTCCTCACACGGAGCGCCATGATCTATCGCCGCGCGGTGCCGTTGCCCGACCGGGCGGAGGCGCCGACCGACCGGCCCGGCGGTCCGCCCTTCGTGTAGTCGCCGCCGAGCATGGGCTCGATGAGGCCGTAATCACCCGCCTGGCGGCGGTACAGGATCGCGATTCGCTCGTTCTCGGCATTCACGAACACGAAGAACGCGTGCCCGAGCTCCTCCATCCGGGCGACCGCGTCCTCCTCGAACATCGGCTCGATGTCGAACCGTTTCACCTTCACGATCTGGCCGCGCTTGTCGTCCGCCTCGGTGGCCCCCGCGCCCTCGCCGTTTTCACGCTCCGAGCCGTTGCCGGCGCCGCGGCCCGGCGTCCGGAGCTTCTGGCGATAGTCGACCGCCCGGCGCTCAATCTTGTCGACGACCTCGTCGATGCCGGCGCGGTGGGTCGGTGCCGACGCGCTGCCCCGCAGGGCCTGGCCGTCGATGACGAGCGTGACTTCGACGATGTGGGAGCGCTCGGCGCTTCGGTGCTGCTCGACCGAAAGCTCGACGGTGGCGTCGCTCTTGTCGTCGAGAAAACGCTCGAGGCGGCTCAGCTTGCGCTCCGCGTACTCGCGGACGCGATCGGGCACGTCGTAGTTCTTGCCCTTGACGATCGTCCTCACGTCGGACCTCCGACTGCTTGGAG
>DAINSJ010000062.1:0-9050 GCA_036741375.1 Candidatus Limnocylindrales bacterium | reverse complement strand
TACGGGCCGGTTCGATCACGGTCCTGCCACCGGAGCCGGGGTTTGGCCGGTGGCTCGAGGGACTTCGGCGGTCCGCGGCTTCCGCCCTCGATCGCGCCATTCCGGAGCCTGAAGCGGGTCTCGCGGCGGGGATCCTCATTGGCCTTCGGGATCGAGTGGATCGAGACCTCGCGGCCGCCTTCACGACCGCGGGCGCGAGCCACGTGGTCGCCATCTCGGGCTGGAACATCGCGATCGTCGCCACGACGCTGGGCGCGCTCGCCGGAGGGATCGGGCGGCGGCGGCGATCGGTGCTGACCGGCGTGGCGATCGCGCTGTACGTGCTGTTCGTCGGGCCATCGCCGTCGGTCCTGCGCGCCGGAGCGATGGCCGGGATCGCCCTCGCCGCGCGCGAGCTCGGCCGCCCCAGTCGAGCGGCGGCCGCGATGGGACTCGCCGTCGCGATCCTGCTCGTCCTCAACCCGGCGTCCGTCGACGATCCCGGCTTTCGCCTCTCGGTGCTCGCGACGGCGGGGCTGATGGCCTGGGGGACGCCGCTCGCTCGACGGCTTTCGGGACCCGCACCGGGCCGGGCCAGGGCGTGGCTCGCCGAATCACTGGGCGTCTCGCTCGCGGCCCAGGCCGCCACGATGCCGGTGATCCTGCTCGAGTTCGGGCGGCTCTCGCTGGTCGCCCCGTTCGTCAACCTCGGGGTCGTCCCGCTGGTGGCCCCGGCAATGGCAGCCGGCGCACTCGCCCTCGTGGCGGGCACCGTCGCGGGGTTCGGCATCCCGGCAGTCGCCACGATCGGCGGGCTGCCTGCGTGGGTGCTGCTTGGGGCGATCGTGGCCATGATCCGGGCCGGCGCATCAGTGCCGCTCGCGAGCGTGACCCTCTCGGCCCCATGGGACGTCGTCGCGGCGCTCGTCTCGGGTGTCGCGATCCTCCTTCTCGCTCGATTTGGGAGCCGCCTGGGCCGCGGGAGCTCGTCCGGCGAGAAGCGACCCGGGAAGCGACCGGCGCCCGTACCGGCAGCCGGGCCCCTGTCGAGTCGCCGCGGTCACCGCGTCGCCCTGACCGCGCTCGCCGGCGCGACGGTCGCATTGGCCCTCGCCGTGAGCCACCATCCGGACGGATCGACCCGGGTCATCGTGCTCGACGTCGGCCAGGGCGACGCAATTCTCGTCGAAGGGAGCCGCGGCGGTCGGATGCTCGTGGACGGCGGACCCGATCCGGGCCGCCTCCTGATCGCCCTCGACGAGCGACTCCCCTCGTGGGACCATCGGATCGACACGCTCGTGCTCACGCATCCGCACGAAGACCACGCGGCGGGCCTCGCGGTCCTCCTGAGCCGCTATCGGATCGGCCGGATCTACGAACCCGGGATGATCGGGCCGGGGCCGGGCTACACCGCGATGGCGGCGCTCCTTGCCCACGGCGGTCCGCCACACGGAACGCTCTCGACGGGAGACCGGCTGGCGCTCGACGACGTCCGGTTTCGCGTGCTCTGGCCCGACCCGGGGCGCGTGCCGCTTCGGCCGTCCGATGGCGGGAGCGCGATCAACAACGTCTCGATCGTGCTGCTCGGAGAGGTCGGCGGGCGGCGGTTTCTCCTCGCCGGCGACATCGAGGAGCAGGTCGATCCCGAGCTTCTCGCGCGGGGGCTCCCGCAGGTCGATCTCCTCAAGGTCGCCCATCACGGGTCTCGGACGTCGAGCACCCAGGCATTTCTCGATGCCGTCCGACCGCGGGTGGCCGTCGTGTCGGCCGGGCTCGGCAATCCGTACGGACATCCGGCGCCGGCAACGATCCAACGGCTGCGTGTCAGCGCCGGGCAAACGTATCGAACCGATCGCGACGGGACCGTCGAGGTTCGATTCGACGGCGACGCCGTTCGTGTCCGCGCGGGCGGGGCCCGTCGTGCGGCTGATGTGAGCCCGCCAGCGACGACAGCAACGACGTTTGTCGCGACCGGGCTCCCTGGGAACCGTGCCGCCTTCGCATGCGCCATCCCGGCATCAACGAACACTCCGGTCAGCCTGCCGACCGTGGCCGAAGCCCCCGCGCTCGAACCGTTGCCGCTCGGGCCGATCAGCCAGGCTCAACTGAACGGTGGGGCCTGGCAGCTTCGCCACCTGCCGGACCTCTCGCTGGGCCGAGCCGGGACCCTCTTGTACCATCGAGGCGATGACGGTCCCGTCGCGTACGGAGGCGGCATCGTTGCTCCTCTCCCTCCACCCTCCCGCCTGGCACGTCCGGCACTCGCGCGCCGTCGCCGAGGTGGCGGGGTGGCTCGCGGCGCGGATTTCCGGGCGCTCGATCCCCATCGATCGGCGAATCGTCGAGGCTGCCGCGCTCCTCCACGACATCGACAAGATCCTGCCCGCGACCGATCCCGCGCGCCACCTGCCGCACGGCGAGGGGTCCGCGGCCTGGGCAGCGCGCCATGACGCGGGCGAGCTTGGCGAGGCGATCGCGGGTCATCCGGTCACCCGGCTCGCCGGCCCCGACGGTGAGCGATGGCTGGCCGAGGCCTCGATCGAGGCGCGGGTCGTCAGCTACGCCGATAAGCGGGCCGCGAAGCGCCTCGGGCCGATGTCGGCGCGGTTCGCCCGCTGGGCCAGGCGCCGTCCGCGAGGCTGGTCGGACCCGGAGGGCACGGCTCGGGCGCGCGCCGAGCGCCTCGAGCGAGAGGTCTGCGAGCTCGCGGGGATCGAGCCGGGAGCGGTTCGCCGACTGCGCTGGGTCGATGCTGCGATCGCTCGCGCGCGCCGCCCATGACCGCCGGACCCGCGACGCACGCCGCTGCCCTCGCCTATTTCTGGGGCGACGACGCATACAGCCTCGATGCCGCGGTCGAATCGTTCCGTCGGGATCCGGCTCGCTTCCCGGATGGCCTGCCCGAGCGCTGGCGCGTCCGCGGTGACGGTGGCGACGGCGCGCGGATCCTCGCGGAGCTCACGGAGCGGCTCGCGACCGCTGCGATGTTCGGCGGCGGCACCCTCGTGGTCCTCGCCGGGCTGGGCCAGCTCGTGCGTCGCAACGTGGATCGCGACACCCTGCTGGCCGCCCTGCCGTTGACGGCGCCCGGCAATGGGCTCGCGATTGCGGAGGAAACCGACTCCGGCCGCAAGGATCCGCCGAGCCGCACGTTCGCCGACGCAATTCGGGCCGCCGGTGGCGAGGTCCGCCGCTTCGAAGCGCCCCGGGAAGGTGCGCTGGCGAACTGGCTCGAGGCTCGGGCGCGCGAACGGAGCGTGACCCTCGGTCCCGGCGCTGCCCGCGAGCTCGCGACCCGGGTCGGCGGCTTCGTCCGCGAGGGCGACGTCCATCGAGAGCAGCAGGGCCGGACTGCCGTGATGGAGCTCGAGAAACTCTCCCTGCTTCGAAGCGATGGCGCGCCTGTCACCGTCGACGACGTCCGGGCGCTCGTGCCGGAGGCCATCCCGGCCACGGTCTGGGGCTTCGTCGATGCCGTCGCGATGCGCCAGCGGCAGCGCAGCCTCGAGCTCATGGAGCGGGTCTTCGACGAGCGCCCGGCACCGGTCATCCTCGCCGTGCTTCATCGGCGGATCCGAGAGCTCCTCGAGGTCCAGGATCGCCTCGCAAACGGCGAATCTCCGGGCTCCCTCGTTCGATCGATGAAGCTGGCGCCGTTCCGTGCAGACACGCTTGCGCGCCAGGCTCGCGGATGGAGCGCATCCGAGCTCGATGCGGCGCTCGTGGGGCTCCTCGAGCTCGATGCGCAGGTCAAAGGCGTCGGCGGCCGCGGCAGCGAGTCCCGCGACCGCCTGGCCTTCGACCTCTGGATCACCGACCGAGTGGCCCCCACTTGACCCCTCGAGCCGCTCGCTCGGCGGCTCGGGCCGGCGAATCACGTTCACATCGGATCGCTCGTCAGGATTTCCGGCAGATTCCACGCACACGGGCGTACGTCCACGAGCCAGTGACAGAAGCACCGGCGCTGGAGAATCTGTCAATCGGCAGCCGGGTCCTCACGCTCAGTTGGCGTCGCACGCGCCCCGACTGGGTGACGAGCTCCCGCGTGCGTGTGATCTGACACAAATCCGAGGGTGGCCGCGAGCGCGGGAGATGCCACGTTCGAGACAGGTACCGGGTGGCGGGTGGCGGGTGGCGCGGTCGGGCGGGCGCAGCGCCGTGAGCAGGGCGAGGCGCAAGCCCGGTCGGCACGGCTGAGCGACAGGACCCGCCGGGTTATCTGCCTAGATCGACCAGGCCTGCTCCTGCAGCACGAGGTCCGTCTCGATCGCGAACGTGCACCGTCCGCGGCCCAGATCGAGCAGCTCGATGAGGTCCGGGTCGATGTAGAGCTGGTTGCAGTCGCTGCAGAGGCCGCCCGGGATTCCGAAGCAAAGCCGCTCGCTCTGGTCCGGCATCCGGAACGTCGTGTCGAACCGCGTGCTGATCAGCAGGCGGCTGCACGCGGGACAACGGTCTCGACCGGGCGACATTCGGCGGCGACTCTCGCGATCGGGATGGCCATCTGCCGTCCGCGTTGCGCAAGGCTAGTGATCGAGGCCTTGGAGCCGTCATGACCCGACGGTACCGCCGCCTCCCCGTACGCCCGCCGATCCGGGCCGGCCGAACGACCTACTGAACCTACTGGACGCGAAGCACCGTCTTCGCCTCGGACCAGTGCCGCTCGAGCTGGTAGAAGTCACGCTCGGGTGGCGTGAAGACGTGGACGATGACCGATCCGAAGTCCACGAGGACCCAATGCGAGGCCGCGGTGCCCTCTCGCCCGAAGGGCTTGACCTTCTCGTCGCGCATCCCGGAGACGACTCCGTCGGCGATCGCGTCGAGCTGCCGGTCCGAGCCGCCGGAGGCGATCACGAAGTAGTCCGCGAGCGTGGTCAGCCCCGTCAGGTCCAGCAGGACGATGTCGGCCGCCTTCTTGTCCTCGGCGAGCTCCACGATCCGGCGGGCGATCTCGAGCGACGAGCGCTCGGCGGCCGGCTTCGCGGCTCGGGTTGTTCGGGTCGTTACTCGAGCGGTGCGACGGGGCAGGCCGTCTTTTCGGCGACTCGGGGTCTCGACGGAAGGCTGATCGGTCACGGACGGGCGTCTCCTGTATCGGTTGAGAGGTAGAGGTGGTGGTCATCGATGTAGCGGGCGACATCGGCAGGCACGAGATAGCGGATCGACCGACGGTGCGCCACGCGGTCGCGAAGCGCCGTCGACGACAGGCCGAGTCGCGGGCCTTCGAGGAAGTCGACGCGGTCCTCCTGGCCCGGAAAGTGGTCGTTGAGCCAGCCCGGGTCTGGCGCAGGGTACCCCTCCCGGGGAACGACGGCCAACCGGGCGGCGGCGAGCAGCCGATCGGGCTCGTGCCAGTCGGGGAGCTCCTTGAATGTCTCGACGGAGAGCACCAGCGTCAGATCGGGCACGCGGCCCGCGGCTTCCTCGGCGCGTCGGATCTCGGCCACGGTCTCCGCGGTGTACGACGGCCCCGGCCGATCGACCTCGATCCGGCTGAGCCCGAACGCCTCGTTGTCGGCGATAGCGAGCTCGACCATGGCGACCCGATGGGCGGCCGCGGTCACGGCCTCGACGGGCTTGTGGGGTGGCTGGCCCGCCGGCACGAAGAGGATTCGCTCGAGCCCCAGCGCGTCCCGCGCCTCCTCGGCGATCGCCAGGTGGCCGACATGGATCGGATCGAAGGTGCCGCCCATGATTCCGATCGAGCCGGCCCGGACGGGCGTCACCAACGGGCCGTCAACGGGTCGCGCTCCAGAGCTCGGGGGCCCATTCCAGCTCGACCACCCCGACCCTCACGGCGTCGCCCGCCTCGATGCCCGCGCGGCGGAGCTCGGCGTCGATGCCCATGCGCTCGAGCGTTCGCTGGAAGCGCGCCGCCGACTCCTCGATCCCGAAGTCCGTCTGGGCGGCGACCCGCTCGATTCGAATCCCGGCGACGCGCCAGGCACCGTCGACGTCGCGCGCCACCCGGAACGCATCCGGCGCCGTCTCCAGGCGATGGACGACCACGCCCGAGGGCTCGGGCGGTTCCGCCAGCTCCTCGGCGGACGGCAGGAGGCGGCCGAGCTCGGCCCGAAGCGCGTCGATGCCATCGCCGGTCGCGGCAGCGACCGCCACAACGGCAAGCCCCTCGGCCAGCCGAGTCTTTCGAAAGGCCGGCCACGCTTCGGCCGCGGCCGCGAGGTCGAGCTTGTTGAACGCGACGAGCATCGGTTTCTGGAGCAGGGCCGGATCGTGGGCCGCCAGCTCGCCGCGGATGATCTCGAAATCCCACTCGGCGTCTCGGGCAGCGCCGTCGACGACGTGGACGAGCACCCGCGTGCGCTCGATGTGGCGGAGGAACGCGTGGCCGAGGCCCGCGCCCTCGCTCGCACCCTCGATCAGACCTGGCACGTCCGCGATCGTCGGCCGCCGGGCGTCGTCGAGCTCGAGGTCCATGACGCCGAGGTTCGGCTCGAGGGTCGTGAACGGGTAGTCGGCGATCTTCGGGGTCGCCGCCGTGAGGGCCGCCAGGAGCGTCGACTTCCCGGCATTCGGCAGGCCCACGAGACCGACGTCGGCGATCAGCCGGAGCTCGAGCCGCAGCTCGCGCTCCTCGCCGGGCTCGCCCTTCTGGGCATGTCGCGGCGATTGATGCGTCGAGGACTTGAAGTGCGTGTTGCCGAGCCCGCCCCGCCCGCCGCGCGCAGCCATCGCCTGCTGACCGGGAGCGACCAGGTCTGAGATGAGCTCGCCCGTCGACGCGTCGAACACGGCCGTGCCGGGCGGGACCGGGAGGGTCAGGTCGTCGCCCGCCTTGCCGTGCCGGCGAGCGCGCTCGCCACGGCCACCCGAGGTCGCGTGGAAATGGCGCCGGTGCTGGAAGTCGCGGAGCGTGGTCTGACCGGCATCGACGACCAGGTTGATCGACCCGCCCCGCCCGCCGTCGCCGCCATCGGGCCCGCCGCGCGGAACGTGCGCCTCGCGCCGAAAGGTGGCTGCGCCGTCGCCGCCATCACCGGCGCGCAGGAAGATGCGGACACTATCGAGGAACATCCGGGCCTATGGTCGCATGCCGGGCGTTCGAGCCCGACTGGCTCGAGGTCGCGGCGAGTGCGCCGCCGATCAGTAGTAGTGGAGCGGATTGACCCGAACAGAGCTGCTCTTCCAGGGATAGCCGATCCAGACCTCGAAGTGATCGTGCGGACCCGTCGCCCAGCCACTCATGCCGACGCGACCGACGAGCTGGCCGCGGCCGACAGATTGCCCGACCGACACGTTGACCGCGGACATGTGGTTGTGGGCCGTGTAGATCCCACTGCCGTGCGAGACCCAGACCTCGTAGCCGCCACCGTTATTGCTCCAGCCGGCAAAGATCACGGTCCCGGCGAGCGGCGAGACGATCGGGGTGCCGTACTGGGCGGCGATGTCGATCGCGTAGTGGCCGTAGTGGAAGTACTGGCTGATGTAGTTATTGCCGCCGACGACGGGCCAGGCCCACGCGCCGCCGGTGTAGCTCGGCGGACTCGTGCCGCCACTGCCACCGGTGCTCGGGTGCGAGACCGGCTTGGGGGCGGGGGTCGGTGTTGGGGTTGGTACGGCCGTCGGGATCGGCGCTCCCTGGGCCCCCGGCAAGACGAGAACCTGCCCGACCACGAGGTTCGGATCGGTCAGGCCGTTGAGCTCCAGGATCGAGGCGGAATCGACCTTGTATGTCGAGGCCATGGCGTCGAGCGTGTCGCCGGCCCGGACGGTCACGATGAGGCCGTTGACGGGCGGGATGACGAGGCTCCTGCCGATCTTCAGCGAGTCCTTCGTCGTGAGGTTGTTCGCCCACCACAGGGTCATCATCGAGACCCCGAAACGGCTCGCGATCCCGGTCAGCGTGTCTCCGGACCGGACGCTGTAGTGGCGGAGGAGCGAGCTACCGCTCTCCACGGTCGTGTCGACGGCGACGGGCTTGTAGAGCGTTCCGTCATCGACATAGGTGCCGAGACGGGCCGCGGTCGGACGATTGAGCGTGCCGCTGAGGATGGGGTCGTCCGAGACGCGATCGGAGACGCCACCGCCGACGGCGAGGCGGAGATCCTGGGGCCTGGTCTGGGCCGCTCCGACCGTATGGATCGCGGCGGGCCCAAGGCTGATGACGCTCGCCAGGACGACGATGAACGCGATCGCGATGGGGAGCGTGCGCTCGGAGCTGAGGCGGGCCCGGAGGAGCCGACGATCAAGCCGTCGCAGGCCGGGAAGTGATCGTCGAAGGCCGGCCCAGCGGCTCACTCGGTGGCGCGACCACGATGACGCGGACGCTGTCCGGTGGGTGGCGACGTGGCGGGATTCGAGGCCGATGCCGGTGCGCGAGCCGACGCGGGAGCTGGAAGACCGCGGGCCGGTCGGGATCGGCGTGATCCCGTCCACGAACCGACGAGCGATCCGAACCGCTCGCCGATGGAGGTACCTGACCGCCAGGCCCGAATCCCGGTCGCGGGGGCGAAGTCGCGCGATGGCGCGCAGGATGCCGCCCTGGGCGTTCAGCAATACGATCTCCTGGCGGGACGGTCCGAGCGCGGCGGTCGCGCGGGTCAGGACTGGGGTCGAGGACCGTCTAGAGGTTCGCGATGTTGAGCTGGGATCTCATTCGCGCGCCGAGGTCGCTCCTCCGCGACATCCGACGTTGCATCGACCTTATCACGGCGACATTCGCCGCTGCAAATCCACAAACACCCTGCCGCTTGCGCGCCGCTCGTTCGAGTCACACCCGCCCGCCTGGCGCCGCATCAGCGGCGGCTCTAGGAATCCAGGCTCTTCGTCAAGCCGGCGAGGAATTGGGCGTTGGTGTCGGTCTTGGCGAGCCGGTTCAGGAGGAGCTCGATGCCCTCGTTCGAGCCGACGGCCGACAGCATCCGGCGCATCGTCCAGACCATCTTGAGGGTCGGCTCCTCGAGGAGCAGCTCCTCGCGACGGGTGCCGGAGCGCATAACGTCCATCGCCGGGAAGATCCGCTTCTCGCCGAGCTTCCGGTCGAGGATGAGCTCCGAGTTGCCGGTGCCCTTGAACTCCTCGTAGATGACGTCGTCCATCCTCGAGCCCGT
>DAINSJ010000061.1:4982-9095 GCA_036741375.1 Candidatus Limnocylindrales bacterium | reverse complement strand
ACCGTGTCGCGGGGCTCTCGTTTGTCAACAACGTCTTCGGTCACCACACCTAGGCCGAGGTCTCGGGGGGCGCAGCGGGTCAGCCTGGCGTCTCGGCGGGTTTCGGAGCTGTGAACATCCGCGCGATCGCAATCCCGGCAAGTCCGCCGAGGACCCCGAGCGCAGCCAGCGCGAGGCGCAGCTCGACCGGCCAGGAGATGCCGAGCAATGCATCAAGCGACAACGCACCGGCGCCCGTCCCGACGATCGCGATGACGCCGGCCGCCAGGCTGAGCGGAAATTCAAAGCCCCCATCGCGGCCCCAGAAGCCCCTCGACCAATGCGCCTGGATGATGATCACCACGGACTGGCCGAGCAACGCCATCGCGCCGAGAGGGGTCAGGAATCCAATCGCCAGGAGGAGCCCACCGACGAGCTCAGCGGCGATCGCGATGACACCCCAGACAGTCGCGGGACGGAAGCCCATGCGCACCATCACCGCCCGCCAGCCGGCCCAGCCCGACCCCTGCCACCAGCCAAACGCCTTCTGGGCGCCGTGCGCCGACATGGTCAGTCCGATGACGAGACGCAGGACGAGGAGCCCGATATCGCTGGAGGTCATGGCGAGTTACCACCGTTCGGATCCGTGTCACCCACGCAGGAATCGGCGGGGGTCACCGCAAACCGTGCCGTGAGGGTACGCCGTTTGTTGCGACAGCAACTATTCGGCGGGCGCTCCGGTTGCGTTCGAGCCCAGTTGTGCGCCATCCGCTCAGCGAGCGCCGAGAAGGCGTCGTGGTCTCCGGACTGCGCCCGAATAGCCAGACCTCGGTCCATCTGACCCCTCGCCAGCCGCAGGCGGGTTGCTGCGATCAACGATATGTCCAGCGTGGCGCTTCGAAAGGTTCCATCTTTGTCTCGCACGAGCGGTGTTTGACCGGTAGCCTTCGCGGCGAGGGAGGCGCGGTGTGGCAGGTCTCAGCGTCTATCGCCAGCTGCTGGGCAACCGGCCGCTCACGAAGCTGCTGATCGGCGAGTTCATCAGCGGCATCGGCGACTGGCTATACATCATCGCGATCTTCGTCGTCATCTACCGCGATACCGGCGACGCGGCGCTGGTCGGGCTGTTCGGCGCCGTGCGCGTCATCCCGTACATCTTGCTGTCCGTGCCAGCCGGGCTGATCGCCGACCGGTTCGAGCGCCGCCTCGTCCTCCTCGTCTCGGACATCTGGCGCGGCTCGATGATGGTCATCCTCACGATCCTCATCGTGCTCAACGCCCCCGTGATCCTCGTCGCCGCCTTCGCCATCCTGGCGACGTGCGGGTCCGCGTTCTTCTACCCGGCCATGGGCGCCTACATGCCGAGCCTCGTCACCGACGAGCGGCAGCTCGGGCCGGCGAACAGCGCCTGGTCGAGCCTCCAGAACATCAGCTTCATCCTCGGGCCGGCGATCGGCGGCCTGCTGCTCGCAGTCGGTGGCGTGACCGCCGCATTCGTGCTGAACGCACTGACGTTCATCGTGATCGCGGTCATCCTGTGGACGCTGCCCTCGTCCAGGAGGGCCGTGGCTGTGTCCACGGCCGCAGCAGAAAGCGCGGAGACGACGCCGGGGGGTCCGGCGCATTCGGAGGCGCTCGCCGCCACCGAGCTGGCCGAGGCGGATGCGCCAGGCGTCGCCTCGAAGCCCCACCTCGCCCGCCGGCCGCTCCTCGGCCTCGCGATCATCCAGGGCGTCGCCGGCTTCCTCGACACCGGGATGCAGGTCCTGACCGTCGTCATCGCGATCAACGTCCTCCATGCCGGCGAAGCCGCGAATGGCTATCTCAATGCGGCCATCGGCGTCGGCGGCCTGGGCGGCGCGCTCGCCTCAGGGATCCTGGTCCTGCGCCGCCAGCTTGGGCCGCCGCTGCTGATCGCCACACTCGTGTTTGGGCTCGGGCTGCTTCTCCTGGGGGAGATCCCCGTGCTCGTGGTTGCGCTCGTCGCGCTGGCGATCGCCTACGGGGGCGCGATCGTCATCGACGTCATTCAGACGACGATCTTCCAGCGCGTCGTGCCCGACGAGCTTCGAGGCCGCTGGACCGGCGTCTTCATGACCGTCAACACGCTGCTCGGTGCCGCCGGTGCCATCGCGATGCCGATTCTCGTCGTTAACGTTGGCGCGGCGCCGACGCTTGGGGGCGGCGCGCTCGTGATGATCGTCCTGACGATCGGGGCGCTCGCCCTGGTCGGCCCCGCGGCGACCCGCGACCCGAGCCCGTTCGAGGCCGTGCTCGCCGAGGTCGCCAAGCTGCCGCTCTTCGCCGGCGTCCCAGCCTCGAGACTCGAGGCCGCGCTCCACCGGATGCACGAGGTCCCGATCAAGGCCGAGGAGGTCGCCGTCAGGCAGGGCGAACCGGCGGATCGGTTCTACATGATCGAGTCGGGGACGTTCGTCGTCACCATCCAGGACGCGCCGGACGCCGAGCCGCGGGTCGTCCGGCGCCTCGGGCCGAACGAAGTCTTCGGCGAGCTCGGCCTGCTGAATCGCTCGCCGCGGACGGCAACCGTCGCGGCCGAGACGGATGGCGTCCTGCTCGCTCTGTCTGGCCGCGACTTCCTGCGGCTGGTGGGAGCCGGCGGGGAGCTCCGGAGTCGGCTCATGGCGCGGTACGGGGGTGGTTCCTCCGGTTCGAACTGACGTGCACCCGGATGGAACCGGCCTCGTGCAGCCCGCGATCCAGGTCGGGAACTGGGGCCCGGCGCCGAGCCCATAGCGGCCCCCGCTCAGGACCGGGCGACGAGCCGCTCGAACAGCTCATCGAGCTCGGCCGCGGGGCCCTCGGTCATGCCGCCGTGAACATCAGATGGCTGGATCATCGTGCTCGACGGCGAGGACAGCCAGCGGAACCGCTCCGGCGCGGCGAGGCGCGCGATCGGGCCGGCGTCCTCGTCACCGGCAGCGACGCGACGGATCGAATCGAGGTGCGCCTGGATCGCACTCACGTCGAGATCCGGCTCGAGCGCGCCAAGGGCCGCCAGCTGCCGCTCACCGAGCTCGAGCTTGACGCCGAGGTAGCTCCTGGTCCGACAGAACACCACCACGCCGACGTTGACGAGCTCACCTCGCTCGACGCGCGGCATCACCCGCAGGATCGCGTACTCGAACGGCTCAGGCGGCACGCCGGACCTCCTCGACCGAGTCGACGAGCGCGTCCCGAGACCCGAGTCGCGTCAGGAGGTAGCGGACGTACGCCTCGCGCTGTTCATCCGGCCCTCCGACGGCCGCGTTCGAGGCCAGCCACTCGCCCGGCGGCAGTGCGACGAGCTCCCGGAGGAGCGCCTCCGTCACGAGCGGCCCGAGGCGCTCGTGGGCATCCTCGAGCGGGCCCGCAAACGGCAGCATCACGTGGTCACCGATCGTCGAGAGCGGCCGGCGGGCGTGCGCGTCTGGGTCGGCCCAGGTGTGGTGAATGAACAGCGACGCGCCGTGGTCGATCAGCCAGAGGCGTCGGTGCCATGTCAGGACGTTCGGATTCCGGGGCGAGCGATCGGTGTTCGTCACGAGCGCATCGAACCACACCACGTCGGCCGCGAGTGCGGGATCGGGCGGGCCGTCCGCCCTGGCGTCGAACGTCAGAGAACCCGGCAGGAAATCGAGGCCAAGGTTGATTCCGGGGCTCCGGCCGAGCAGATCGCGGACCCACGGATCGGACTCCGCGTCGCCGATCGCCGGGTCGACGTCCACGAGCACGAGCTCTGGGACAGGCAACCCGACCGCTCGGCCGAGCTCGCCGGCGAGGATCTCCGCCACGAGCGCCCGCGGACCTTGTGCCGCGCCCTTGAACTTGACGACGTAGAGGCCGTCGTCGTCGGCCTCGAGGAGGCCGGGGAGCGAGCCGCCCTCGCGCAGCGGCGTGACGTATCGCGTGGCCCGAACGGAACGCAGCGCTCGGGTGGCCATGGGCCGTTGAGAGTACCGGATGCGGTCAGGCCCCTCCCGCGGGAGGGGCCTGACCGTTGTTACCTGGGACGTTCTCACGTGGTTCCGCGATGTCCCCGCCGGCATGATGCCTGTTGCTGCATCACGCCGGCTCGCGGTGATTACGCAACACGCATCACCGGATGGGAGGCGATCCGTCGCGGCCTCGCGG
>DAINSJ010000061.1:0-4882 GCA_036741375.1 Candidatus Limnocylindrales bacterium | reverse complement strand
TCGCGGCCTCGCGGGCCGCTGACGGGCTACGGCTTTGCGGCCGAGAACCCGCCGATGCCCTGGCCGGTCACGTCGCCCGGCTTCGAGTCGCTCTGCCAGAAATACAGCGGCAGCCCTTTGTAGGTGACTTGCGTCGTGCCGTCGTCGGCCCGCGTGAAGGTCCCGACGGTTCCGGTCACGCCCGTTCCCGCACTGGCCGTCCCACCAGCCGGGACGATGAGCGCCGGCCAGGCGGCCAGGCAGCCGCTCGTGCAGCTCGACGTGTTCGCGCTGTCGCCGGAGCGGATGTAGAGCGTCAAGCCATTCGGGGCAACGAGGACGACGCCCAGCGATGTCGTGGCGGTCCCGACGACGATACCGCCAGTCGCCGGGGCGGGTGAGGCGGTGGCCGCCGGGGCGGGCGAGGCCGTGACAACAGGGGCCTGCGTCGGCAGGACGAGGGGCGCATTGGTCGGGGCTGCGGTCGCCGCGCCGCCGCAGGCGGCTGCCATGAGCGCGATCGCGCCGAGCGCGGCGAGCCGGCGCGTTGCGCCAGGGTAGGACGTCATCGTTCGATCTCCCATCCGGAAGTTCGGGTCGCCGATTCGACGGCTCGCCCGTACGGAGCCATACGTCGAGGCAGGGCTGCCGGTTCCCGCCCGCAACGGGATCGCCGCGTCACCCCGTGGCGGCGGCGTCCATCGGCGCGTCGGGCTCGCCCTCGATCGTCACCCGGGGGATCCACGACAGGAAGCGCGGCATCCACCAGTTCCAGTCGCCGAGGAGCGTCATCGTGGCGGGAAGCAGGACGCTTCGGATGACCGTGGCGTCGATGAAGACCGCGACCGCGAGTCCCAGGCCGAGCTCCTGGATGAATGCGAACTTCAGGGTCACGAAAACCGCGAACACCACGACCATGATCGAGGCGGCGCTGGTGATCGTGCCCGCGGTGACCGAGATGCCCTTCGCAACCGACGCCCGCGAGTCGAGGCCCCGGTCGCGGGCCTCCTTGATTCGGGTGAGGATGAACAAGTGATAGTCCATCGAGAGGCCGAACAGGATCGTGAAGATGAACAGCGGAACCCAGCTCTCGACAACGTCGATCTTCGTGATGCCCAGCTGGTCCGCGAGCCAGCCGTCCTTGAACACGAGGACGAGCACGCCATACGCCGCTCCCGTCGAAAGCAGGTTCAGCAGGATCGCCTTGATCGGGATCACGATCGAGTGGAAGGCGACGAGCATCAGCAGGAATGACAGGCCCAGCACGAACGCGAAGATCGTGGGGATGCCGTCCGAGTAGACCCGTGTGACGTCCAGCGCATACGCGGCGTCACCGGTCACGTAGGTCCGCACATCGGCGAGGCCACCGAAGACCGAAGGGTCGACCTGGGCGCGGAACTCCCGAACGATCGCCCGGTTCGCCTCGTCATTCTCTCGGCCGGCCATCGTGAACGACACGAGCGCGACCTTGCCGTCCTTCGACGGCGTCACGGTCACGGGTTCGGAGAGACCCGACACGGCCAGGCCCGCCGTCTTCAGCCGCTCGATCGCGGCCTGGGTATCGGCGCGGTCCGCCTGCGTGACGACCACCGCCAGCTGCAGCTCCGTGCCGCTCGGCCACTTCTCGTTCAAGAGCTCGATGCCGGCGACCCCATCGATCGACGGCGGGAACGCGGTGATGTCGCTGAGCCCGGTCCGGAGCTGGAGGACTGGCGAGGCGAGCGCGAGGAGCAATGCCGCCGCCACGATGGTCATGGGCACAGGTCGGGCCATCACGGCCGTGACGAGCCGACCCCAGAACCCGCTGCCCTCCTGCCGCGCCGCCCGCCGGTCGAGCCACTGGATCGTCGCGTCGCTGCGGCGGCTCAGGGCCCCAAGCGGCAACGCCCCGGCGAGCCGGGGAAGCCAGGTCGAGATCCGGCCCGCATTGACCCGGTCACCGAGGATCGAGAGCGTCGCGGGCAGGAACGTGAGGCTCCCCACGACCGACACGAGCACGACGCCGATCGTCCCGACCGCCATCGAGGTGAAGAGATTCACCCCGAGGGTGACGAGGCCGGCGAGCGAGATCATCACCGCGAGGCCCGAGAAGAAGACGGCTCGACCGGCCGTGCTGCTGGAGACCTCGATCGCCTTCGCCCGGTCCCGGCCGGCCCGCCGCTCGACCCGGAAGCGCGTGATCATGAAAAGCGAGTAGTCGACCGCGACCGCGAGGCCGATGAGCACGATCAGCTGCGTCGCGTTCGGGCTCACCGCGCCGACGACCTGGCTGTACATCCCGAGGAACCCGAACGCCGCGAGGAGCGACGTCACGGCCAGCACGATCGGGATGATCGAGGCGACGATCGCCCCGAACGCGAACAGCAGGATCAGGAACGAGACCGGGATCGTGATCGCCAACGTCTGGTCGAGGCCCTCGTTGATGAGGCCGTTGATGTCGCGATTGATGAACGTGCTGTCGATCGTGTGGATCGTGAGGCTGGGGTTGGCTGCCTTTGCCGCGGCGACGATCGGCTCGATGGGTGCGAGCAGGGGAGCGACCCGCGTGTCGTCGCCGTTGATGCGGCCGACGATCCGGACCGTCGTCTTGTCGGGCGAGACGAGGCCGAGGTTCGGCGGCGCCTGGAGCGGGTTCGCGAGCTGATCGAAGGACTTCGTCTCGACACCGTTGACGGGCGCCGACGCCCCGCCCAGCTTCGCGACGAGATCGGTCACGACCGCATCGAACGCCGGATCGGCTGCCGCATTCGGACCGCCCGCAACGACCACGAGGACCTGCTCGGAAGGCGCTTCCTTGCCGCCGGCGTTGAACACGTCGTAGGCGTCGCTCGCCTCGATCGAGCGCTGGTTGGGGCCGCCGCTGGCGTCCTCGGCCTTGATCCCGCCGAGGACGATGCTGGTCCCGAACAGTCCGATCGTCGCGACGATCCACAGCGCGACCACGGGCCAGCGATGGCGGGCGCTCCACATCGCGATGCGGACGGTCGCGGGCTCGCGGCCGGAGCCCGTGGACGGATGCAGCGCGGACATTGGCTGGATCTCCCCGTGGCGCGAGATCGCGCGAGCTGCCACCGGATGCGGTGGCCGCGAAGTGTACAGGCGAGGGGTGAACGGTCCGCCGAGGCGGTACGCTCGGTCGAGCCATGACCGACGAGCTCGCCCCGCCCGAGCCCATCGCGCCCGCGCCCGCGGAGCCGCTCGAGGCGCCCGCGCCACAGGAGCCGCAGGAGCCGGCACGCCGAACCGGCCCGTCGCGGCGGACCCTGATCGTGTTCGGCGGCTACGCCGTGGCGTTCGTCGTCGTCGCGATCGCCCAGGTCCTGGATCTCGAGCCCGTCATCCGGTTCGTGCTCGCCGTCGTGGGGCTGGCCTTCGGCGCCGTTGCCGTCGGCGAGGCGACGGAGCGTCTCGCCGAGCGCCTCAGCCCGGCCGCGACCGGGGTCGTCCAGTCGGTTCTCGGCAACCTGCCCGAGCTGTTCCTCGCCGTCTTCGCGTTGCAGGCCGGCCTTGTCGGGGTCGTCGCGGCCGCCCTCGCCGGCTCGGTCCTCGGCAACGCGCTCTTCGTCCTCGGCATCGCGCTCGTCACGGGCGGCCTACGGCACGGCACGCTGCATTTCTCGAAGGCCGCGAACCGCCTTTACGCGACGCTCCTCCTGCTCGGCGTGGCCGCCCTCGTCGTGCCGTTTCTCGCCACCCGCGCGGGCGAGCCCGACGTCGGCCGCGATGTCGAGCTCTCGACTGTCGTGGCGATCGTCCTGCTCGCGGTCTTCGCGATGTCCGTGCCGATCGCGCTCCGGCTCGGGCAGGCCGGTCCCGGCGGCGCGGTCGCCGATCGCGAGCCCGACGACGTCGAGGCGGGCCACACGCTGCCGCCGCTCGGTCAGACGCTCGTGCTCCTCGGCGTCTCGGCCGCGTCCGCGGCATTCGTCGCCGACTGGTTCGTCGAGGCGTTGCAGCCGGCGATGGGCGCCCTCGGGATCAGCGAGGCGTTCGCGGGCCTGATCGTGGTCGCCCTCGCCGGCAACGCCGTCGAGCACCTCTCGGGGGTCACGGCCGCGTATCGCAACCGCGGGGACCTTGCCCTGAGCCTGATCCTGAACTCGGCGCTCCAGATCGTGCTGTTCGTGGCACCGGTGATCGTGCTGCTGAGCCTCTTCATCGCGCCGGTCCCGCTGACGCTGATCTTCGACCCGCTCCTGCTCGGCACCCTGGCCGTCACGGCGATCCTCGTGTTCGCGATCGTCCTCGACGGCGAGGCCAACGCCCTCGAGGGCGCGATGCTCATCGGGCTGTATCTCATCGTCGGTGCCGCGGTGTGGTGGGGTCCCGCGATCGCGCCCTGATCCCGGCCCCCGCGGCGCAGGCAGCGGATCCCTAGCCGGCCGTCGCGGCCTCGGGGCGGCCCTGGTCCTCGAACTGGGTTCGATACAGGTCCGCGTAGACGCCGTCGGCGGCGAGGAGCTCGACGTGCCTGCCTCGCTCCACGATCCGGCCTGCCACGACCACGAGAATCTCGTCCGCGGCGCGGACCGTCGAGAGACGGTGGGCGATGACGATCGACGTGCGACCGCGGAGCGCGGTCGCGAGCGCGAGCTGGACGGCATGCTCCGACTCCGAGTCGAGGTGGGCCGTCGCTTCGTCGAGGACGACCACCGCGGGCGCCTTGAGGAGCAGCCGAGCGATCGCGAGCCGCTGCTTCTCGCCACCCGAGAGCCGGTAGCCGCGGTCGCCGACGACCGTCTCGAGGCCCTCGGGAAGGGATTGGATGAGCGGCAGGATCTGCGCGGCGCGCAGCGCCTCGGTCAGCTCCTCCGTCGTCGCCTCGGGTCGCGAGAAGAGCAGGTTCGCCCGGATCGTGTCGTGGAACAGGTGAGCATCCTGGGTCACCATGCCGACCGTCGCG
>DAINSJ010000060.1:2741-9168 GCA_036741375.1 Candidatus Limnocylindrales bacterium | reverse complement strand
CGTTGTCGGGGTCCTGGAAGCCCGAGCCGCCCTTCGGCTGGAGGATGCCGATGACGTCGAACGGCAGGCCGCCGATCGAGACCTGCGTGCCGATGGCGGTCGCGTCGAGGCCGAGGGCGTCCGCGACCGTCGCCCCGAGGACTGCGACGCGCAGCGAGCTGGCCACGGAGGTGTCGGTGAGGAAGGTCCCCTGCCAGACGTCGTACGCGCGAACCGACGCGTAGGCCGAGGACGTGCCGATGATCGACGTCGTGGTCGTCGTCCGGCCGGCGGCCACGACCGCCTGTGTCTGCAGCTCCGGCGCGACGGCCGCAACCGTGTCGATCTGGGCGATCGCGTTGGCGTCGTCGAGGGTCAGCGTCGTCGTTGCGCCGTTTCGGCCCGTCGGGCTGATCGTGAGGAGGTTCGTCCCGAGGCCGTTCAGGCGGCTGGTGATCTGTGATGTCGTGCCCTTGCCGACGCTCACGAGCGCGACGACCGATGCCACGCCGATGACGACGCCGAGCATCGTCAGGGCGGCCCGAACCCGGGCCGTGCGCAGGCGCGAGAGCGCGAGCCGGACGAGCTCGAGGGCGCTCATGCTGCGAGCTGCCCGTCGGCCTGGCCGGCGACGAGCCCATCGAGGAGGCGGACCTGGCGGTCCGCGACGGCGGCGACGTTCAGGTCGTGGGTGATGAGGACGATCGTCCGGCCGGTCGCGTGGAGACCCTTGAACACCTCGAGGACCTCGAGGCCCTGGTGCGTCGCGAGGTTGCCGGTGGGCTCGTCCGCGAGGACGACCGCGGGGTCGGTGACGATCGCCCGGGCGACCGCGACACGCTGCTGCTCGCCGCCGGAGAGCTCGGTCGGCTCATGGCGGAGGCGATCGCCGAGCCCGAGGCGCTCGAGCGCGGCGGTGGCGCGGGCCTGCCGCTCGCGCCGCCCGACACCCTGGTACAGGAGCGGGGTGGCCACGTTGTCGAGCGCGGTCGTCCGCGGGATGAGGTTGTAGCTCTGGAAGACGAAGCCGATCGTCCGGCTCCGGATCCGGGCGAGGGCGTCGTCGGCAAGCGCGCTGACGACGGTGCTGTCGAGGGTGTAGACCCCGGACGTCGGTCGATCGAGGCAACCGAGGATGCCCATCATCGTCGACTTGCCGGAGCCGGACGGCCCGACGATCGCGACGAACTCGCCCGCCTCGATGGCGATGCTGACGCCGCGGAGCGCGTGGACCTCGACGTGCCCCATGTCGTATGTCCGGGTCACATGGTCGAGCTGGAGGAGGCTCACGGAGTCACGACCCGGAAGTTGCCGCCGCCTGCCCCGGGGATGGCACCGTTCGTGCCGCCCCCGGCGCGATTCGTCGTGGACTGCTGGGTGCTCGTTCCGGTGATCACCCGATCGCCGGCCTGGAGGCCCGACTTGATCTCGACGAGCGAGCTCGTGATGAGTCCGACGGTGACGGTGTTCGTGATGACGCTGCCATCGGCGGCGAGGACGCGGACGCGATACGCGCCGGCGGTCCCGCTGAGGGCCCGGGCGGGGATCGCGAGGACGCCGGTCGCCGAGGCCGTGGTGATCGTGACGTCCGCTGACATCCCGGAGCGAAGACCTGCCGGCGGGTTTGCCAGCGCCACCTCGACCGCGAAGGACACGACGCCACCGCTGCCGGAGCTGCTCGCGGCCGGTGCGATCGAGGCGACCGTGCCGTCGATCGTCGCGCCATTCAGCGCCGCGATCGAGACGGTGGCGGCCTGACCGACCGAGATCGACGCGACGTCGCTCTCGACGACGCTCGTCGTGACCTCGAGGGTCCCGCCGGCGAGCGTGATCGCCGCGCCCGACGGTGCGTCGGCGCCGGCCTGGACGGCGACGTCCGTCACGATGCCGGCGACCGGAGCGGTGAGGCTGGCGAATTTGAGCTGCCCCGCGAGGGCGATCAGGCTCGCGCTCGCATGCGCCTTCCCCGTCTGGGCGTTGTTGAGGCCGACCTGGGCCTGCTGAATCGCGGAGGTGGTGGTGGCACTGTCCAGCTGCGCCTGTGCCTGGGCAACCTGGATCTGGGCGGTCTGGAACGCGCGAGTGGCGTCGTCGAGCTGGGCCTGGAGGTCCGTCGTCGAGGCGGTCGCGAGGACCTGGCCCTTCTTGACCGAGTCACCGACCTTGACCGTCACGGTCTTGACCGGCCAGGTCACCGTCGTGCTGCCCTGGGCGCTCGAGGACGAGCTGCTCGATGAGCTCGATGCGCTCGACGCCGCGGTCGTGCTCGGGGCCGCGCCGAACGCGAGGCTGTAGGTCGTCGTCGGCGCAACAGTGCCGGTCGCGGCCACCTGGTTCACGACATCCGCAACGGCGGCCTGGGCCGTGAGAAACGTCGACACGGCGGCGGCACTGGCGCCGAACGTGCCGAGCGAGGCGGCAATCGCGAGGCCGCCGCCCGCGAGCAGGGCGACGATCGCCAGCAGCTTGAGTTTCATCGGTCTCTCCCTGGGGTGGTCGTGGTGGACGCCGAGTTGGCGGTGGTCAGTCGGCCGCGGTCAGGCCGTGGCGCCCGAGTGCGCGGCCTGGATGAGGTCGGCTGCCGCCGAGATCGGGATCGCGAAGCCGAGGCCCTCGGCGCTGCTCGCGACCGCGGTGTCGATCCCAAGGACGTTCCCGGCGCTGTCGAGCAGCGGACCGCCGCTGTTGCCGGGGTTGATCGCGGCGTCGGTCTGGATGAGCCCGTGGAGCGCGACCTGGGTCCTGGTCGCCTGATCCGAGACCGTGATGTCGCGATTGAGGCCCGAGACGATGCCCTTGGTGACGGTCTCGGTGTAGGTCCCGAGGGGGCTGCCGATCGCGATCGCGACCTGGCCGACCTGGATGGCCGCAGAGTCGCCGATCGAGGCTGCCGGAAGTCCGGTCGCGTTGATCTTGATGAGCGACAGGTCCGTCGTGCTCGACGTTCGGATCAGCTTCGCCGGGAACTCCCGGCCATCGGCGAGCTTGACCGTGAGGGTGGTGCTGCCGGCGACGACGTGGTGGTTCGTGAGGATGTAGCCATCCGGGGTGAGGATCACGCCGGATCCGACGCCGGTCGTCGGGACCTGGAACGGCGAGAAGCCGCCGGCCGAGAGCCCGTCCGCCGTGATCGTGACGACCGATGCCTTGGCAGTGGCGACGACGGTGGTGATGTCCTCGACGGTCGCGGGCGCGGCCGTTGCGGAGGATCCGGTCGTGACGGCGTTCGGGGTCTGGGTGGCGGTGGCCGCCTTGGCGCCGAAGCCGCCTTCGACCAGGGCGACAGTGCCGGCAGACGCCAGCACGGCCGACAGAAGGCTCGTGGCAAGGAAGCCGGTGAGCCCCCGGCCGCCTGCTCGGGGCGACCGGGGGGCCGGCTGGAACACCGGTTCGTCGAGCCGGGGAGGAGGAGCCAGCTCGTCGTCGGTGGAGAAATCGTCGGTGTTCATGGTGTCCATGTAAGGCCCGGGGCCTGAGAGTTTCGTGAGAATTTCGGCGAGTCGAAGGGAACTTCTCGGCGGGTTTCGGATCCTCGGGCCGGTTGCACGAGCAGCGGCTCGACGACCTCGGTCCAGAGGAGCTCGCCCGCGGGCGAGATGGCGAGGGCGCCATAGCCCGGGTGCGAGGCGACCCAGCCGAGGGCGTCGTGGCCCATGACCAGCCCGGCGGTCGCGTAGGCATCCGCCCAGGCGAGGCTCGGCCCCACGACGGTGAGGCTGCGATGCGTGTCGGGTGCCATCGACGTTCGCGGGTCGCGAACATGGTCGCCCCGCTCGTACAGGCCGGACGTCGCGACGGCGAGATCGCGGACCTCGAGCACGGCCGCGATGGCATCGCCGCGGTCCGGGTTGCGGATGCCGACCCGCCAGCCGCGGCCGTCCTGGTGGCCGGGATCGGGACGGCCGTACGCGAGCACGTCACCGCCCGCGTTGATCGAGAAGTCGCACAGCCCCGCGTCGGTCAGATGCCAGGCGGCCTCCTCGACGGACCAGCCTTTCACGAAGCCGGACGGGTCGAGGCGCCCGTCGGGCCGGTGCCCGCGTGCGTCGAACGCGCCAGCGCTCGCAGCGGCGAGATGGTCGCAGGCCGCGAGGACGAACCGGACGTCGCCGCCGGCTTCGGTCTCAGAGAGGCGACCATCGGCGATCCGGCTGATGTCGCTGTCGGCGCGCCAGGGACTGAAGCGACGGTCGATGTCGTGGAGCGACTCGAAGAACCGATCGAGAGCCGGCTTGGCGCCGGCCGGTCTCGCGACATCGCGGATGTCCACGCCGATGACGGTGCCCATCAGGCGCTCAACTCGGACGATGCGGTCGGGCATGGCTCAGATGCCCGCCTGGTCGAGGGCTGCCTGGAGTGACTGGTCGTACGCATCGCTGGTGTAGGTCGCCCCGGACACGAGGTCGATGTGAGCGCTCTGTGCGGCCATCGTTTCGCTGGTGAGGATGGGCGCGGCATATTGCGAGATCCGCCCGGACCGGCCCTCCGACGGGAGCTGCGGCGTCGCGATGTTGGTGATCTTTCCATTCGACACGGTGATCTGGACCTGGACCGGCCCATATCGAGTTTGGATGAGGCTGCCCGTCAGGGTCTTCGTCCCTGTGGTCGTCCCGCCCGAGCCGCTCGACGACGTGGCGTTCGGAGCCGGCGTCGACCCGGGGGCGGTCGAGCCGCCGGTCGTCGACGTCGCGCCGGGTCCGCCGGTGGAGCCTCCGCCGGTGGAAGCGCCGGACACCGCGATGTCTTCGGGCGCCTTGAAGTTTGCGATGAGGAGGACGCCGAGGGCGATGGACGCGAGACCCAGGCCCAGGCGCGCGGTGACAGATCGTTTCATCAGTTGCCGCTCAGTACGCGAACCGCTCGGCGTGGACTCGCCGGCGCGGGACCTTGAGGTCGGCGAGCGTTCGCTCGAGGCGGTCCATCATCGCGACCGGCCCGCACAGGTAGACGTCGCGATCGCGAATATCCGGGACCAGCCGCGCGAGCGCCCGCGGGGCGAGCGGATCGGTCGGCAGCTCCGGGGACCCTCGGCGGCCGATCAGGTAGTGGACCGTCACGCCCCGCACCGAGGCGAGCGTGTCGAGCTCCTCGCGGAAGACAACGTGCTTCGGCTCGCGGGCACGATAGATCAGGGTGATGTCGCCGGGATTCGCCGGCAAGGCTTCGAGGAGGGCGCGCAGTGGCGCGATGCCGATCCCACCGGCGATCATCGCGACCTTCCGGCGCGTCCGTCGGGCCCCGGTCATCACGCCATACGGCCCTTCGACGAAGACCGGCGTCCCGACCGGCAGCCGTTGCATCGCCCGGGTGCCGTCGCCGAGGGCCTTGACAGTGATGCGCAGCCAGTCGCCGTTCGGAGCGGACGAGAGCGAGAACGGATGGCCGTGCCACCAGCCCGATCCGGAGAGGAAGCGCCAGACGAAGTACTGGCCGGAGCGGACCGCCAGCTGGTCGAGGTGACGGCCGGTCACATAGATTGAGGTCAGGCCTGGACCCTCGCGAACGACGCGGGCCACCCGCAGGCGATGCCGGAGGTTCAACGCGATCGGGGCGCCGACGCGGAAGGCGAGGATCGTGGCGAAGGCCAGGATGTACAGGCCCCACCAGTAGTAGCGCGCCAGCGGGTCGTGGATGAAGTCGGCCCCGACGAGGATCTGGTGGAGGAACCCGAGCGCGATCGCCGCGTAGGCGAGGAGGTGCAGGAGGTACCACGACTCGTACGAGATGCTCGCGCGGGCCGCGCGCATCGACGTGATCCCGATCGCGACGAAGATCACGAACCCGATCGTCGCCGGGAGGACCCAGGCGTAGGTCGTCTCGATGATCCACGCTTCGCCGAGAATGCTCTGCCCATCGCCGAGCGCGTAGCCGGTCACGATGAAGATGCCGTGGGCGAGGATCAGCCACAGGGTCGCGAAGCCGAGCCAGCGATGCGCCCACGCGAGGCGGTCCATGCCGAAGACCTGGTCGAGCCAGGGGCTGCGCGACATCAGCACGAGCTGGAGCAGGGCGAGATACGCCCCAAGCAGGCCGGTGATCTGGCCGATCGCCGTGAGGATGCCGCCGATCGTGTTCAGCTGATCGAGTCCGCCGTGGCGGGCCCACATCGCGACGATGAGGACGGCGTTTCCGGCGAGGACCCACACGATGTCCCCGGCGGCGACCGGCCACACCCGAGGGAGCGGCACGCGGCCGGCGACGCGCGAACGGCGAGAGGGGCCCACGGATGGGTTGACGGTGGTCATCTGAATCAGCCCCCGGCCGCGGCGCTGCAGTCGTAGAGCCCGCTCGAGCCCAGGCCGTTGGTCGAGACCGCGGCGCAGCTCGCGCTGACCCACGCCGTCCGATCGCTCGCACCTCCGGGGCCGCTCGCGCCTCCGGGGCCGCCCGAACCCCCGGGGCCGCCGAGGCCGCGAGGTCCGCCGCGCGGTCCGCCGCCCGGTCCGCC
>DAINSJ010000060.1:0-2641 GCA_036741375.1 Candidatus Limnocylindrales bacterium | reverse complement strand
CCCCGGGGCCGCCGAGGCCGCGAGGTCCGCCGCGCGGTCCGCCGCCCGGTCCGCCACCGAGCAGCACGTAGCGGACCTGCCCGGTGGCGACGAGGGTCTGCAGCTCAGCCAGGGTCGGCGCGGGATCGCTGCCGGTGAAGCCGCCCATCGTGAGGACCGGCAGCCCGGCGGCGAGCTGGATGCCCGCCGCGACCTGGGAGCCCGACGCGGCGACGATCCAACGGGCCGAACCCTGGTTCGTGACGAGGTAGTCGACGAGCGCCTGGTCGGTCGCTGCTGCCCCGCCGAGGCCGCCCGCGCGATTGCCGGCGGGTCCCCCGAACGAAGCGGCCGACTGCGGGCCGGCGCTCGGATCGCCACCGGCGTACGCGGTCGCCATGGTGTCTGCGGCGAAGGCGAGCGGGCCGGCGAGGACGGCCGCCGCCGCAATGGCGAGCGCGATTCTCGCAACCCGGGTGCTCGCGAGGCCCGCCGGGATCGAGATGACGAGGGCGCCTGCGGCCGAGAGCGCGAGAATCGCGTAGGCGAGACCCGGGGCAAAGTCCGGCGTCCGTTCGAGGATCGCGAACGCCGTCAGGCCTGTCGCAACAAGGCCCAGCGCGAGGACGATGCCGGCGCGGGGGTCCGTCGCCCGGCGACGCCACAGCTCGACCGTGGCGCCACCCACGAGCGCGGCCAGCGCCGGCGCGAGGATGACCGTGTAGTAGGAGTGAATGATCCCGGACATGAAGCTGAACACGGCGACGTGCACGGCCAGCCAGGAGCCCCACAGGAGGTAGCCCGCGAAGCGTCGGTCGGTGCGCCCGGCCCGGAGATGGAGCGCGATGCCAACTGAAAGCGCGATCACCGCGGCGGGGATGAGCCACGCGATCTGACCGCCGAGCTGGTCGTTGAAGAGGCGCAGGATCCCCGGGGTCCCGGAGAATGTCGGGCCGCCGCCACCAGGTCCGCCGCCGAACGCCAGACCGTCGACGGCCGAGCCGAGGCCCGACCCGCCGGGCTGGCTGCCGAAGATCCGGCCAAGCCCGTCATAGCCGAGCAGGAGCTCGAGCGGCGAGTTCGTCGTAGTGCCGCCGATGTAGGGCCGCGAACCGGCCGGGATGAGCTCGACGATCGCGACCCACCAGAAGCTCGTGACCGCGACCGTCGCGGCTGCCGCCACCAGCCCAACGAGCCGGCGGCGCAGCGAGACCGGGGCGCTCACCAGCCAGACCAGGGCGAAACCCGGCAGGACGAGGTAGGCCTGAAGGTACTTCGTCAGGAACGCCGCACCGACGAGCGACGCGGCGAGCAGCGCCCAGCGGAGGCGGCCATGCTCGAGGCCGCGACCGAGAGCCCAAACAGCGGTGACGAGGAGGAAGGTCAGCAGCGCGTCGGGGTTGTCGTACCGGAAGATCAGCACCGCGACCGGCATGACGGCCATGAGCGTCCCGGCGATCGGTGCGGCCGTCGAACCGAAGGACCGCCGCACGGCGAGGTACAGGACGAGGACGCTCCCGATCCCGAGCAGGGCTTCCGGCAGGAGGATCGACCAGGAGCTCAGCCCGAGGACCTTGACCGACAACCCCATGACCCATGTCGCGAGGGGCGGCTTGTCAATCGTGATGAAGCCCTGGCTGTCGAGCGCACCGAAGAACATCGCCGACCAGCTCTGGCTTGCCGCCTGGGCGGCCATCGCGTAATAGGTGTTGGCGTTGCCCGAGACCGTCAGGTTGACGAGATACAGAACGCCCGAGATCGCCGCCAGTGCTGACATCGCAGCCGCGTCCGTCGATATTGCGATGGCAGCGCGGATCTCGCGGCTGCGCGAGGCGAGGTCCACGCGCGGCTGGGCCAGGAGGTCCGTCATGGGCCCATCTAAGGGCCCGAACATGAGAGGCACCTGAGAATGGCGCACGGATGCGCGCCCCTTGGGCGTGTGTCAGCCCTCGAGGACGCTCTTGAGCCGCTCGAGCCCGCTGACCTCCGCGGCCGACCGGCCCCGATCAGGCGAGCGAGTCGAGGAGTCGCAAGAGCGGGGCCGCCGCGGCCAGGTCGTCGGCGAGCACGTTCGGCAGATTCGGTGAGAAGGCTTCCGAATCAGCGAGCCGGCGCCCGAACGTGACGTCCTTGAGCGTCAGGAGCTCAGCGTCGGGATGGTCCGTTGGGAACCCGGCGGGGATTCGCTTCAGGCGATCGCCCCCGACCGTCCCGAATTGCGCGACGAACGCCGGATCGTCGATCGCCGCGTGGACCCGCGCCGGATCGGCAACCACGGCCTGCCGCCATGCGGCGAGCGGACCCGGCTCGGCACGCCACATGCCGCCCCCCACGAAGATCTCGCCGGGCGACAGGTGAAAGTAGCCACCGCCGCCGCGTCGGTCACCGGTCGCTTCCGCGTCACCACTGGCCGGACGCTCCACGTACGGAAAGCTCGCGCCGACGTTCGTCTTGTAGGGCGACTTGTCCTTCGAGAATCGGACATCGCGATAGATCCGGAACGGCGACCGGGCCGGGTCCGCCATGAGCGGGATGCCGCGAGCCCGGAAGACCTCGTCGAGGGCCGCGCAGAGGGCCTCGAGCGGTTGCTTCAGCAGGCGCTCGTACTCCGGCTTCCGTGGCTGGAACCAGGCCCGGTCGTTGTTCTGGCTGAGCTCGGCGA
>DAINSJ010000059.1:0-9287 GCA_036741375.1 Candidatus Limnocylindrales bacterium | reverse complement strand
CGCCTTCTGGACGGACGGCAGGATCGCCACGGGATCCTGGGCGTTGATCACGATGACGTTGACGTTCGCCGCGAGCAGGGCCTCGACGTTCGACGCCTGGGTCTCCGGCGAGAGCTTGGCGTCATTCCCGACGTACGTTCCGCCACCGGCCTCGACGGCACCCTTCAGTCCGGGTTCGTCACGAAGCCCATAGCGCTCCTCCTGGAAGGTCGCCCAGGCGACGCCCACCTTGCAGGCCTTGGCCGCGGCGCTTGGCACCGCGCTTGAGGTCCCTGCGGTGGCTGCGACGCTCGGCGCCGTTGTCGCACCGCCGCCGCACGCGGCGAATGCGATGGCAACGATCGACAGGACCGCAGCCGATTTTCGAATTGACACGTTCATGCTTCTCCTCGAAACGCTCATTTGGTAGCGGGGATGGTGGGCCTCCCACGCGCGGCGCACTGTACTCGGGTCGGATGGTCGATGTCACCTCCGAATTCAGCAGACGCTGCCCGATGCCGTAGATCCTCCTTTCTGTCGAAGCCCCGTCATGTCATGACTGACCCGTACAGGGCGTTCCGGCGGGCTCGCGCCGCGCGGTAGCGGTCGGTCAGGTGTGGGTCGGCATGGATGGTGCGGGTCGCGGGGGCCCGGACGTCACCGAGGTCGGTCAGATGGCCTGACCGCTGAAGCGCCAGCAGCGCAGCACCCCGCCGAGACGATTCGACCGCTGGCGCGACGCTGATGTCGCGTCCAAGCGAATCCGCGAGGACCTGGGTCAGCAGGGGCGAGTACGCCAGCGCCCCGCCGGACGCGACGATCTCGGGCGGGCCACCGAGGACGCCCGCAAGCTGGTCGTCGACAGCGGCGAAGCTACAGGCGATCGATTCGAGCATCGCCCGATAGATCGCCACGGCATCGGTCCCGGGATTGAGCCCGACGACGGCACCGTGTGCGTGGTCGTGATACCCGAGCCCGCGCTCGCCGAAGGTGTACGGCAACACGGTGAGTCCGTGGCCATCGGGCTCCAGCGCGGCCGCCGCCCGCTCGAGGCCGGCGCGCGATCGTCGCAGGAGGGTGCTCGCCCAGCTCAGGGTCCCGCCGCCTTCACTCAGCTGGCCGCCGACGACAGCCCCCGGGCCGAGCCGCTGCGCGAAGAGGCCTATCGGAATGGCCGGCGCCACCTCAGGGACCACGGCGCGAAGCGCCCCGGACGTGCCGATCATGAGAGCGGCCTTGCCCTTGCCCGTGGCGCCCAGCCCGACGTTGCCGCAACCGCCATCGCCCCAGGCGGCGAACCAGCCGAATTCGGCGAATCGCGGCCATCGCTCCGCCGCGGCGCCGCTGAGGCGGCCGATCGGCTCGTCGTCGCCGGCCAGGGGCGGAAGTTGAGCCGGCTCGATGCGAAGCTCCTCGAGCAGGCCCTCGGCCCACACGCCGCGCGCCCGGTCCAGCAAGCCCGTGCCGGACGCCATCGAGCGGCTCACCGCGACCCGTCCCGTGAGGCTCTCGACCAGCAGCTCCGGCAGGCCCGCCCAGCGCCGGATGCCCGGCTGCTCGTGGCGCAACCGAAGGACACGCGCCGGCCAATACCCCGCGTGGATCGGGGCTCCGGTCGTCGCGTGGATCGCGGCAGCATCGACGCCCTTCCGGAGCGTCGAGGCCTCGCCTGCGCTCGTAGTGTCCGCCCACGAGAGCACTGGCGTCACGGGCCGACCAGCGTCATCGAGCCCGACGATGCTGTGGATGAAACAGGCGATCCCTCCGGCGACGACGTCATCGGCGAGTGGCCCAACGCTGGCGTGGAGCTCGTCAAGCGCTCGACCGACCACCTCGATGAGGGTGTCGTGCGGAATCCGGACCAAGCCGTCCGACCCGCTGTTCCAGGCGTACGGAACCTGGACGGCAGAGCCGCGAACGGTGCGCCCAAGGCGGTCGTGGAGCGCGCCTTTGACCGAAGAGGAACCGACGTCGAGGGCAAGCACCAAGGGCCGATCAGCGAGGCCCGGGCTGACGCCATCCGGCTCAACCGTCACGAAGCCACTGGCGTGGAGGAACGCGCGGTCGGGGTTGGCTGGCTGACGTTCAATCAATCCTCGCGCGTGGTCTGACCGGTTAGACCACTGCTAGGATCGTGTCATGTCGGAAATGCGACGTCAACTCTCCGGCGATGCCATGGCGAGCACCCTGGCAGAGCGGGTGCTGTCCGGCGAGCTGAAGGCGCACGACCGCCTCCCGTCGGAGCGGCAGCTGGCCGTCGAGTTCGGCGTCAGCAGGCCGGTCGTCCGTGAGGCCCTTCGCTCGCTCGTCGAACGCCGCCTCGTCGAGGTGAAACCGAGCCGCGGGGCGTTCGTCCGCGGCGATACCGGGCCTGGCCGTTTGCAGCCCCTCGGGGTGGAGTACCTCCGTCGTGGGACGACGGCGCGGCAGCTTTCGGAAGCACGGCTGATGCTCGAGACGGAGGCGGCGGCGCTCGCAACGGAGCATGCGACCGCGGATGACCTGGCGACCCTCAATGCGGCGCTCGAGCGCCTCGAGGCCAGCGCCAATCCGCTCGAGCGGGTCCGCAACGACCTCGCCTTCCATGCGGCCCTCGTCGCCGCGTCCCACAACCCCGTGATCGAGACGATGTTCGCGTCGATCCAGGGACTGACCGTCGAGCTGATGGTTCGGAGCGCAGGCGACGCCGAGATCGTGCGGAAGAGCGCTCCGTATCACCGACTGGCGTACCAGGCCGTCGCAGACCGGGACGCGATCGCGGCCCGCGCGGCGATCCAGGCGCACCTGAGCATCGCGGCGTCGACCTACGGCGACGACTACGACCAGAGCCTCGACGCGACCGCCGCTCGAGCCCTGCGGCTGATCGGCTCAGGCTCCGGTCTCGAGGAGTTCCTGAGCTCCGTGCTCCCGCGTGACGTCAGACGCTGACGTCATCCCGGAAGACCGACGGCAGGACGCCGCGAACGCCGGGTCGGAGACGGAAGAGGGCGCCTGCGAGAGGTTCGGCTCGGCGCGCGTCAGTTGAAAGCCCCTTCCAGGCGGACGTCACGTAGAGCTCATCGAGATCGGGGCCCCCGAAGGCGCAGCTCGTCGGCCGGCTGACGGGCAGTCGGATCACCCGGTCGAGGCGCGAATCGACGTAGCGATGGATGGCGCTGCCGCCCCACAGCGCGACCCATAGCCCGCCGTCCGCATCGATGGTCATCCCGTCGGGCGACCCGAGCTCGACCGGAACCTGGACGACCGTGCGCCGATCCCGGATGTCGCCGGTCTCGGCCTCGTAGGAGAAGGCGTCGATTCGCTGGGTCGGGCTATCGATGTAGTACATCGTGGTCGTGTCGCGGGTCCAGGCGAGGCCGTTCGAGATCGTCACGCCCGCGAGGACCCGCACGACGCGGCCATCGGCGCCAAGACGGTAGAGGGACGCCGCCCCTTCGGCCTCGTCGTAGGCGATCGTGCCGGCCCAGAACCGACCGCGGGGATCGCATTTGCCGTCATTGAACCGGAGCTCGGGCCGGGCCTCGGGAACCGTCGCGACGCGACGTGGCGGCCCATCCCCGATGACCCAGAAGCCATCCTCGAGCGCGGCCACGAATCCACCCCTGGCGCGCGGCGCGATCGAGCCCACGGGACTCGGGACCTCGATCGACTTGGTCTCGCCGGTTCGTGGATCCGTCAGGTGGATCCGCCGGCCAAGGATGTCGACCCAGGCAATGCGGCCGGAGCGCGTGTCCCAGACGGGCCCTTCGCCGAGCTCGGCGTTCGCACGCACGACGACGTCCGCCGTGACCTCCGTGTCGGCGCGGTTGTCCAATCTCGAAGACTCCGTTGAGGATCAGGTGAAGTAGCTGCCGCCGTTGACGTCGCTCACCGTCCCGGTCACGTAGCCAGCCTCGGGCGACGCGAGGAACGCGACGACGGCCGCGACGTCGGCGGGGTCGCCGGCTCGGGCGACGGCGGCCTGAGCGACCATTGCGCGCTGCGATTCCGGCGATGAGAACGTCGCGTGAAACGGCGTGTCGGCGATGAACCCGGGCGCGACCGCATTGACGGTGATGCCCCGGCCGCCGAGCTCCTTGGCGGTTGCGCGCGTGAACCCGATGAGCCCCGCTTTCGCCGCGGCGTACGCGGTCGCTCCCGGGCCGCCGCCGTTTTCCGCGGCCTGCGAGCTCACGTTCACGATTCGTCCCCCGCGTCCAAGGTGCGGCGCCGCGGCTCGCGTGCAGTAGAACGCGCTGGCGAGGTTGAGATCGAACACCCGCTGCCAGTGGTCGTCGCTCATGTCCTCGATGGTGACTCGCGCAAGCAGGCCGCCGGCGTTATTCACGAGGATGTCGAGCCCGCCGAGGCGCGCAACGACATCCGCGACGGCCGCGTCGACGCTCTGGCGATCGGTCACGTCGAGGGGCACTCCGATCGCCTCACCACCCCGGGCAACGATCTCCGCTACGGCCTCATCCGCGGGGTGCGTGTGGTAGCCGACCGCGACGGCCGCACCGTCCTCGGCAAGCCGGAGGGCGATGGCACGACCGATCCCCAGCGCCCCGCCCGTGACGAGCGCAACCCGCCGCTGATGCTCCTGGGCCACCCTCGTCCCTCTCTCGCCGGCCAGTCGACCGCGACCTCAATCGATCTTGATGGTCTCGCGGCTGCCTTCGGCCTCGCCCCTCGAGGCCGCGCGGGACTCCATCGCGTCGATCCGTCCGATCCAGTGGTCGACCATCGAGCGGATGCCGAGGAGATGCTCGCGGCCCGCATTGCGGAAGTGGCGGCTCGCCTCTGGCGGCATGACGGTGTCCATCAGGTCGCGGCCGCGCTCACGGAGGTTCATCCGGGCTTCGAGGCGTCCGAGCCGTGCCTCGAGCGAGGGCACGGGATCGTCGCCAACGCTCGGGATTCCAGCCGAGCTCCGGCTGCGCGTCTCTGTCATCGCCGCTTTCCTCCTGTTGCGCTTCGGGCGCCCTCTCGCTCCCGAGCTTCGAACTCCACTCGCAGGATGCCGTCTTCCATCTTGGCGCCGCGCGTCGGCGAGTCAACCAGGGCCCGTGGCAGGACGATGCTGCGGCGCAGGCCGCCGATCTGGATGAGCATCTCGTCGCCGTTCCGGCTGAGATGCAGCTCATCGCGGCTCGTAAACGGCAAGGCGACCTCGAGGATGTGCCGGCCGTCGGCCTCGGAGCGGACCGTGTAGGGCCGGCCCCGATACAGGAAGTCCGCCGGATCGGCCTCGCCGAACAGCGCCTCCCCGATCTCGGTGAGCGGCCCGACGCCGATCATCTCGCGGTCGAACTGGGGCACCGTCCGGACCGGCACCGGCGCGAACTGCGCCTCGACCTGGGGCAGGTAGCGCTGCTGGGTCTGGCGCAAGGAGGCGAACGACCCGTCGCCGCCCTTGTCGGCCGGCAGGACGCGATTGCAGACGACGAGGTCGCTCGGATAGCCGAACAGGTGGAAGTAGGTGAACGAGCGCTGGGCCTCGACGATCGAGAGCTTCTCGAGCGCGAGGACGATCCGCACGGTCGAGGTCTCGGGGTCGGCGAGCAGACGATGGACCTTGTCGAGGCGGATGAGCAGGCGCTCGGCCGCCGCAAAGACCTCGTCGCGCGGCATGGGGACGCCGATCATCCGCTCGAGCATCGGCCGCCCGATCCGGCTCACCCTGCGCCCGATCGGCGCGATTCGCTCGATCCACCAGCGACTCGCTTCCGGCAGCGAGAGGAGCCGGAGGGTCTCGCCCGTCGGGGCCGCATCGACGACCATGACGTCGTACTGGCCCGACTCGACGTGATCGGCGATCCACAGCAGATTGCCGAGCTCGTCCATCCCCGGCAGGACCGTCATCTCCTCGGCCATGATCGCGTCGAGGCCGCGCCAGCTGAAGAGCTGGGTCATGTACGTCTGGATCGTTCGCCAGTAGCGACCGATGTTGAAGTAGACGTCGGGCTCCTGGCCCCACAGGTTCTCGGTGATCTGCGTCGGCTCGGCGCCCAGCGGGACGTCGAACGCGTCGGCGAGGCTGTGCGCGATGTCGGTCGACAGGACGATCGTCTTGAGGCCGCGTTTCGCACACAGGAGTGCCGTCGCGGCGGCGATGCTCGTCTTGCCGACGCCACCCTTGCCGGTGTACAGGAGGATCCGCGTCATGCGACGGCCATCGTACGCGGGTCGGTGGTTCATCATCCTCGTGTGGCCCCGATCGAGCGACCCGGCGACGACTACGAGCTCCTCGACGCGGGCGCCGGCCGGCGGCTCGAGCGATTCGGCGACCACCTCGTGGATCGTCCGTATCCCGCCGCGATCCTGAGCCCTGAGGCGCCGGAGCTGTGGCGCGATGCCGATCTGAGCTTCGACCGCGACACGGGCTGGACCGGCCCGGGCACCCCGGCCGAGCCGTGGGCGATCCCCGTCGCAGGGCTCACGCTCGAGCTCCGGGCGACGGATTCCGGCGGCGTCGGCCTCTTTCCCGAGCAGCTCGCGAATGTCCCGTGGGTCGTCGCCGGGATCCGCGAGCGGGCCCGGGCAGGATCAACGCCGGCCGTCCTGAACCTCTTCGCCCACACTGGGCTGCTGACCCTCGCGGCTGCCCGCGCGGGAGCGGCCGTCACCCACGTCGACGCCTCGCGGACCGCCGTGGCGTGGGCCCGTCGCAACGCCGAGCTGTCGGGGCTCGTCGAGGCGCCGGTCCGGTGGCTCGTCGACGACGCGCTCACGTTCGTCCGCCGCGAGGCCCGCCGGGGGCGCCGCTACCACGGGATCCTCCTCGACCCGCCGTCGTACGGTCACGGTGGACGCCGGCCGTGGCGCCTCGAGGCGGACCTGCCTGAGCTGCTCGAGACGTGCGTCGATGTCAGCGCCGACGACGCGTTCGTCCTCCTCACGGCGCATACCGCCGGCTACGACGACGACCGCCTCGCGGGCGAGATTCGCCACGCGTTTCGGGAGCGTGGCCGCCTCGCGCCCGAGGTTCGGTCGATGGAGCTCGTGGCGAGCTCGGGCGCCCGCCTCTCGCTCGGCACCGCGATCCGGCTTTCGGCCTGAGCGGCGAAGATGGCGGCGATGGAGATCGAGAGTCCCGCGAATCCCCGGATCCGGGCGGCGGCGGGTCTCCGCGAGCGACGGGAACGGGACCGCTCCGGGCTCACCCTCGTTGATGGGCTGCGGGAGTCCATTCGGGCCCTCGAGGCGGGAGTCGCCACGGAGCTCGCGTTGATCTGTCCCCCACTCCTCGACCGCGACGGGGCCGAGCAGATCCGAGACCTCCTTCGCCAGCGAGGGGTGGAAACGGTCGAGGTCAGCGAGCGGGCCTTCAGCCGGGTGGCCTTCGGGGATCGGAACGACGGCATCGTCCTCGTCGTCCGAGCGCCGACAACCGACCTCGCGGCGATCCGCTTTCACGAGGGCGAGGATCCGCTCGTCGTGGTCACCGAGGACATCGAGAAGCCAGGGAACCTCGGCGCGATCCTGCGATCGGCCGACGGCGCGGGCGCGAGCGCTGTGGTCGCCGTCGGCGGCACGGATCTCTTCAACCCGAATGTCATTCGGGCGAGCACCGGCACGGTCTTCAGCGTCCCGATTGCTGCGGCACCGCCCGACGCCGTCCTCCACTGGCTGCGCGAGCACGGCCTCCGGATCGTCGCGGCAAAGGTTGATGCTGCCCACCTCCACACCGACGCCGACCTCACCGGCCCGCTCGCGATTGTGCTCGGCAACGAGGCGTCCGGCCTCTCCGACGCATGGGCCGCCCCGGACGTGGAATCCTTGCGCCTGCCGATGCTTGGCGTGGCCGACAGCCTCAACGTCTCCGCTGCCGGCGCCGTCCTCCTGTACGAGGCGCGCCGGCAGCGCGACCGCTAGCGAAAGGTGAACGTGGACCAGTTCGACTTCATCATCATCGGCGCGGGCCCGGCGGGCGAGGCGGCGGCCTATGAGGCCAGGCGACGGAACGCGAGCGTCGCGATCGTCGATCGCCTCTGGTTCGGCGGCAGCTGCCCCCACATCGGCTGCATCCCGTCGAAATCACTCCTCGATTCAGCCGCTCGGCACGAGGCCAACCCGGCGACGTGGTCGTGGCGCGAGACCTCGGAGCGTCGTGACTGGATGGTCAACCGGCCGCTCGACGCCGAGGAGCCGGACGACTCGTCGCACAAGAAAGCGCTCGAGGATGCCGGCGCGGTCGCGTATCGCGGCGAGGCACGGATCACCGAGCGCGGGCACGTCGAGGTCCGCCACGACGACGCCGCCCACGTCGTGCACGGCCGGAACGTCGTCGTCGCCGTTGGCTCACGATCAAAGGTGCCGCCGGTGCCGGGCCTCGATGCGGTCCCCTACTGGACCAACCGCCAGGCAACCCTGACCCGCGAGCTGCCGAAGAGCCTCCTCGTGCTCGGCGGCGGGCCCACGGGCTGCGAGCTCGCCCAGGTGTATGCCCGATTCGGTGTCCCCGTGACGATCGTCCAGTCGGGCGATCGGCTCGCGCCGACCGACCATCCGAGGAACTCGCAGGTCATCGCCGAGGCCCTGCGCGACGACGGCGTGCAGGTGCGCCTGGGCGTCAGGGCCGTGGCAGCGCGGGCGGGCGCAGGCGCGGATGGCGCCCACGTCATCGACCTCGACGACGGCACGACGGCCGAGGGCCACGCCGTCCTCCTTGCCGTCGGCAGGGAGTTCCCGCTCGAGGATCTCGGGCTCGAGGCGTACGCGATCGACACGACCGGCCGGCAGGCCTTCCCCCGAGATGGTCGCCTGAAGATCGCGGACGGCCTGTGGGTGATCGGCGACCCGGCGGGCCCCGAGCTGCATACGCACCAGGCGCATTACCAGGGCGAGATGGCGATCCGGATGGCGCTCGGCGACGCGGTCCGGCCGGACTACCGCGCCCTCCCGCGGGCGACGTACACGGATCCCGAGGCGGCCTTCGTCGGGCTGAGCGCCGACCAGGCAAAGGCCGAGGGCATCGACGCCGTCGAGTTCATGGCCGATTTCGCGACGTCGACCCGCGGCTATGGGGTCCAGGCGAAGCGTGGGCACGTCACGATCGTCCTCGACCGATCCACGCGGACCCTCGTCGGCGCCGCGATCGCCTGTCCCGACGCGTCGGCGGCCATCCACGAATGCGTCCTTGCGATTCGCGCCCGCGTGCCGCTCGATGTCCTCGCCGACACGATCCACGCGTTTCCCTCGACCGGGCGGCTCCTCAACGGGCTCTTCGCCGAGGCCCAGCGGAGCTTCGGCGTGTAGGTGGCGGCGTGGTCGTCGGCAACCCGCGCCGAGCGGCAACCCGCGCCGAGCGGCAACCCGCGCCGAGCGGC
>DAINSJ010000058.1:7606-9436 GCA_036741375.1 Candidatus Limnocylindrales bacterium | reverse complement strand
TGCGCCCGGGTATAGTCTCGATGTTCCACTCTGCATAAAATCTATGCGTTCGAACATCGGAGGCGCCACCGTGGACACCCAGGAGATCCGTCTCGCCACCCGGGACCGGGCGGTCCAGGTCGAGGCCGAGACGCCGTGGGTGAATCCGCGCGACCCGGCCAAGGCCCTCGGCCCCGATGGCCTACCGGCGCGAAGCCGCCGCGCCCCGCTGTGGGCCGACGTTCCCGACGAGAAATGGGATGACTGGCGCTGGCAGCTCAGCCACAGGATCAACACGCTGGAGGAGGTCGGCCAGGTCCTGAACCTCACCGACGAGGAGCGCGAAGGGCTCTCGGCCGACGACAAGTTCCGCGTCGATATCACGCCCTACTTCGCGAGCCTCATCGATCCCGACGACCCGGACGATCCCATTCGCCGCCAGGTGATCCCGCTCGGTCGGGAGCAGCAGGCCTTCACCGCGATGATGGAGGACTCCCTCGCCGAGGACCGCCACTCGCCCGTGCCGGGCCTCGTCCACCGCTACCCGGACCGCGTCCTGATGCTCGTCACGACCCAGTGCGCGAGCTATTGCCGCTACTGCACCCGGAGCCGGATCGTCGGCGACGCCGCCCAGAACTTCAACAGCCGCGACCACGAGGCGCAGCTGGAGTACCTGCGCCGGACGCCCCAGGTCCGCGACGTCCTGATCTCGGGCGGCGACGGGCTGACGCTCGCGCCCAAGCTCCTCGAGAAGATCATCCGCGGCATCCGCGAGATCCCGCACATCGAGATCATCCGGATCGGCAGCCGCGTCCCGGTGTTCCTCCCTCAGCGCGTCGACGACGAGCTGTGCGAGATGCTCGCGAAGTACCACCCGATCTGGATCAACCTCCACTTCAACCACCCGAACGAGATCACGCCCGAGGTCAGCCGGGCCGTCGACAAGCTCACCCGGGCCGGCATCCCGGTCGGCAACCAGAGCGTCCTGCTCGCCGGCGTCAATGACTGCGTCCATATCCAGCGGGCGCTCGTCCATCGGCTCGTGGAGAACCGGATCCGGCCCTACTACCTCTACCAGTGCGACCTCGTCGAGGGCTCCGGCCACTTCCGGACGCCGGTCGGCAAGGGCCTCGAGATCATGGAAGGCCTCCGCGGGCACACCTCGGGCTACGCCGTCCCGACGTTCGTGATCGATGCGCCCGGCGGCGGCGGCAAGATCCCGGTCATGCCGAATTACCTGATCAGCTACTCGGATCACAAGGTCGTGCTCCGGAACTACGAGGGCTACATCACCACCTACGAGGAGCCCGAGACCTACACGCGGCACGACCAGGCGACCTGCCGCTACTGCCAGAACGAGCGCCCCGAGCCCGGCCAGTCCGGCGTCCTCGGCCTTCTCGAAGGCGAGCGGATGTGGATCGAGCCGAAGGGCTTCGAGGACACCCACCAGCGCGGCAACACCGAGCCCCACCGCCTTCAGGACCCATCGAAGTGGGTGCCGTTCGGGGTCGGCGCGATCGAGGGCCGCGCCGGCGCGCCACTGAAGGTGCTCGAGGGTGGGACGGCGCGCGACACCCATCCGGCCTATGCCCCCGGCGAGGAGCCCCGCCCACGCGACGGCGAGCCGACCGCGTCGGCCCACGGGGAGCTGCTCTAGCCGGCGGTCACAGGTCTCCCAGGTCCGCGTCTCAGGGCCAGGCGACCGGCGCAGAATGCGCGGTCAGGGCGGGGACGCACGTGAGGGAGAGGAATGCCTGACCAACGCGTGGTCGAACGCATCGACGCGTGGGCCGCTGCCGGATTGATCGACGAAGAGACCGCGAGTCGCCTCCGGGCCGCCGAGGCCGAGGC
>DAINSJ010000058.1:0-7506 GCA_036741375.1 Candidatus Limnocylindrales bacterium | reverse complement strand
GCCGAGGCACCGGCGGAGAGCGCCCTCGTCGACGCGCATGGCGTGGGCGGTGCCCCAACCCGGAGCGCCGCTGCCACGGTGTTCGGTCCGGCCGTCACGATCGGCGAGCTGTTCGCCTATGTCGGCGCAGGCTTCCTCCTCGCGGCGTGGCACACGCTGTTCGCGAGCTTGTTCTCGCCCGAGTCCAGCGGCGCCTTCCTCACCCGCAGCCTCTCCGCCCAGGCGGTTCAGCTGGCCGTGCCCGCGATCGCGTTTGCCGTTGTCGGGATGCTGGCGCTGCGGCGTGGTGAGCGCGAGCGACGCGCGGCGGGCGTCGCCTTCGTCGTCGCGACCGTGCATGTGTTCGGCGCGCTGGGCTTCGCGATGCAGACGCTCTCTGCGGAGATCACGATCGCCCTGATCGTCGCCTCCGCGAGCGCCGTGGTTGCGGCCCTCCTGTTCCGCCGCAAGCTCGCCTCGGTGCTCACGCAGCTGGCCCTGCTTGGCTCCCTCGTGGCGCTTGCGATCTCCCTCCTGGGATGGCTGAGCACGCAGCTCTTCCCGCAGGCAGGATTCACCGATTTCGGGCCTCAGCCGGTCGATCAGGGCATCGCCGAGCTTCGAGTCCTGGCCACGCTCGCCTGGTGGATCCTCTGGGCAGCCGGATTTGGCTTCCTCGCGCTCCAGGAAGCGCGGCGCGGGGCAAGTCCGAGCGCCTTCGAGAGCGAACGCGCGAACGCCCACGCGCGGGCGAACTTCACCCGGTTCGTCGCCGGGATGACGGCCGTCCTGGGGACCCTGAACGCGGTCGGACAGGGGAATCCATTCGATCGCGTGATCCCCGTCTGGCTCGGCGACCTCGCCGTCATCGTGGTGGCGCTGGTTCTTATCGTCATCGCCTTCCGCCGGAATGCGACCGCGTATCTCGTTCCGGCCGCGGTCGGGGTGATCGCAGCGCTGTCCGACCTCAATGCCACGTACGTCGCGGACCGCACCGGCGTCGGGGTGGCGCTGCTGCTCGAGGGCGTGATCCTGATCGGCGTGGGCTTCGTCGCCGACCGCCTGCGGCGCCGACTCTGGGGCGAGCAGAAGACGGGGAATGGAGCGCCTCCGCCCGAGATCCCTAGTGCGCCGGCGGCCACCGAGCCGGTCCCCGAAGAGACCGCCACGCCGGCCGAGGCCGCGGCGCCCGGTGAGCCGGAGGCGGTCGAGCCGGAGGCGCTCGAGCCGGAGGCGGTCGACCCAGCAGCCGTTGACCCCGCGGAGCCGCAGTGACGCCGGGGTCTGTCGAGCGGTGAGTCCGGTCGACGAGGGCGGCCTCGGGGCGCTGCGGTCGGCGCCGCCGGGCCTGCCGGAAACGGCGATCCAGCCGCCCTATGTCGCCGAGTCCGGCGATCCATTCACAACGCTGCGGGTCATCGGGCTCATCGCGCGCCTTGAGCGGGGCCGGCCGATCCGGATCTCGGCGATCGTCGACCGCCTGAACGCCACGAACCTCGATTGGCTCTTCGAAGCGCGAGTCGTGCTCGACACGTTGCTCCAACTCCAGGCGAACTGGATGGCTGACTACAGGAATGCGGCCGGGATCGTGCTCGAGGAGGGGACTCGCGGAACGACCCTCACGATCGAGGACTCGAGCCGGGTCGACCCGTGGATCGTCCGCCAGGCGAAGCGCGAAGCCGACGCGTCGCGCGAGACTCTCCTGGTCTTCAGCCGCCGGGATCGACCGACCGGGGAATAGGCGGCGACGACTCTATGATCGGGGCGTGACCAGCGAACGGCGGACCAGCGCGGTCTGGCTAAACGGCCGCACCGTCGATGGCGACGGTCCGCACCTGTCGGTCTTCGACCGAGGCTTCCTGCTCGGCGACGGCGTCTTCGAAACCCTTCGGGCGACGCGCGGCGCCCCGGTCGAGCTCGAGGAGCACCTCGATCGACTGCGGGACTCCGCCGACGGCCTCGGGATCCCGTTGCCCGACGACCTCGAACGCCAGCTCGAGTCCGGCATCATCGAGGTCCTCGCCGCTAACGGGCTCGGGGGCCCGCGTGGTGACGCGTCGGTACGCATCACGGTCTCGCGCGGCGTCTTCCATGGGCGCGGCCTCCTGCCGACCGATGAAGCCGTCCAGCCGACGATCGCGATCCAGGCCTGGCCGATCGCGCCGCCCCCGCCGGGTCACCTCGAGGTCGGCCTCCATCTCGTGGCCAGCGCCGTACGCCGCGATCCGGAGAGCCCGCTCGCAGCGCTGAAGACGACCAGCCGCGCCGACTACGTCTACGCGCGACTGGAGGCCCGCAAGGCCGGTGCCGACGACGCCATCTTCCTCACGATCGATGGGCACCTCTCGGAGGCCACGAGCGCCAACCTCTTCCTGATCCGGGAGGCTGAGCTGGCGACGCCGTCCCTCGCCTGCGCGATCCTCCCGGGAACCACCCGAAGCTGGATCCTGTCGTGGGCCGCGGAGGTCGGCCTCGCGACCCAGGAGGGCTGGCTGACGACGCGCGACCTCGCCGAAGCTGACGAGGCGTTTCTGAGCTCCAGCGTGGCCGGAATCCTGCCCGTCACTCGCTTCGAGGGGTCGCCGATCGGCTCCGGCCTGCCGGGCCCGTGGACCGCGAAGGCCCGGGCCGCTCGCGAGGCCTACCTCACCGGACGTCCGGCGTGACCCGCGACGAGCTGATCGAGGCCACCGACCGGCTCGTTTCCGAGGGCGATCGACTCATGGCGACGCCGAGCCTGCCGGGGCTCCGCGTCTGGCTGCAACTATCCGACGACCTCCTCGCCGCCGCCTGGGGCCACATGGACCGCTATCACCTGTCGTGGCTGCAGGTCGGGCGCCCGAAATCGATCGTTCGGGGCCGACCGATGACCCCGGACGAGGAGGCGGCCTATGTCCGGGAGGTCGCCATCGCCAAGACCGCGGTGCTCCGGATGAGCCGCGATGCGGTCGGCCGCCTGGCGATGCCGTTCGTCGGCGAGACGTCGGCGCCCAGCTGAGGCACCCGTCAGAGCCTCTTGACGAGGACAGTGCGGTCGTCCTGCTCGCGGTCGTAGCCGGGATAGGCCGGGATCCCGTAGAGGTTCTGCGTCGCGGGCCCGGTCTGGATCTCGAAACCGAGCGCCCGATGGAACGCGACCGACGTCCGGTTCCCGGGCCACGTGACCGCGCCGACCCGCGTTCGACCGCCGGCCCTGGCATCGGCGAAGAAGCGTTCGTACAGCTCAGTGCCGACGCCGTGGTGCCGCAGGTTGGGGTTCGAGGCAACCATGTGGCAGTAGGCATCCTCGGGCTTGTCCGGGGAGAGGAAGCCGATGAGAAAACCGGCGAGCTGACCGTCGGCTGTCTCCGCGAGCCAGGAGGTCCCGGTGAAGTGCTGCAGCCACAGGCGCGGAAGCAGAACGTCCATCTCCCGACCGGCCCACCAGTCGTTGATGACCGTGACCATCGCCCGGTAGTCGGCCTCGCTCGGCCGGCGATATCGGATGTCGGGTGCAGCTTCGGTCATGGAGCGATCCTACCCAGCCGACGGAGGCGGCGGCGCGATCGGTCGCACGCTAGACTCCGGCGCGTGACGCACCCCAGCCTCGGAATGCCGCCTGCGGACCTCAATGCCGGCCATCCCGCCGACGCGTCGGCCCTGCGAGCGGCCCGCCAGCGCCTCGCGGCGCGAGCGCTCGAGGCCGCGGTGGGAAGCGACCCCACGCTGCGCGACCGGCACGACGATCTCGCACTTCGGGAGCTCCTCGCCGACCTCGAGGCGATGGTCGACATCCTCGCGACGTCGGTTGCGAGCGGCGATCCGGTCCCGATGGCCCGCTGGGCCGAGGCCGTAGCCGTCCGCTATCGAAAGCGCCGCGTCCCGATGGACGACGTGGTTTCGCTGTGCGAGGGCCTCCGCCGCGCCTCGGCCGCCGTCGTGACCCCGACGGCGATGCCCGCCGTCGACGCCGCGCTCGACGCATCGATCGCGGTCCTCCGCTGGCACCGCCGCCTGGCCGGCGACGCCCGGAAGCGGAATCCGCTCATCGACTTCATCTACAAGGGCGCCTGAAGCGATGACGATCAAGTGGGTCGTCTCGGATCCGCTCGTCATGAACGGTGAGCCGTTCTGCTACGGCAGCCGCCTGACCGTCCGGAACGTGCTCGAGCTGCGCCGCTCGGGCTACTCGCTGACGGAGATGCTCAAGGACCATCCCGAGCTCAGGCCCATGGGCGTCGCCGCGGCATACGCCTACGCGGCCGCGAACAAGCCGCGCTACGCAGAGTTCTTCGAGGCCGACGGCTCGCTCGTAGGCCCGGGCTATACCGAGGCGGAGGCCGAACGCCTCCCCAGCCAGTACCAGCTCGCGGGGGTCGTGATCAAGCCGGCTCCGTAGCGCCTCCGCTGGCGTAGTGCCGCCTTAGGCCCGGCCGCATCGCGTGCGTGGCCTCTCGATCGAGGCGTTGAGCTGATCGCCGGGGCGTTTTCCTCATATCGACCTGCAGGGTCGGTTAGATCGGGTTCACGTGGCAGTCGTCGGGTTCGGCCGGCTCGGGCGCCCGATGTCTGAGCACGAATCGACCTGCTCGAAGCTCGAAAGAGTTCAGGATTGACCCGTACGAGGGATCTTGCGGTCGCCATGTTGATCTAATCGACCTGCTGCGTCGGTTTGAGAAAGGTGGCCGCGACGGTCGAGCCCGCCAAACCTCCTCGGCGCCTTCACAATCTCTCCACGATCGAGCGGCAGGATCGAGCCATCACCTTCCACTTCAAAGGAGATGGCATCCATGAACGGACGAGCAATCGGCAGATTTATCCTGGGCCTGATCGCAGTCGGCCTGCTGCTCGGCGTCGGCGTCGGCATCTTCGACGCCGGCGTCCAGCAGGGAATCGTCGACGCGGGCCGGGTTCCGGCCGGAGCCGCGGTTCCCTACGTCGGCTATGGCTACCACCCCGGGTTCTTCGGGTTCGGCTTCCTCGGGTTCCTGTTCCCGCTCCTCTTCATCTTCCTGATCTTCGGGCTCCTGCGTGCCGCGTTCGGCGGTGGGCGTGGTCGTCGGGGTTGGGGCGGCCACGGCTGGGGCGGCTACGGTTACGGCCCGGGCGGACCGGGATCCGACCCGAACAGCTGGCAGGCCGAGCGAGACCGCGGGATCGCGGACATGCACCAGCGCCTGCACGACGCCGACGCTCAGGGCTCCGCACCTCACGCTGCCGGCACGACCTCGGGTTCGAGCGCCGGGACGACCGGGACGACCGGCGGTCCGGACCGACCCGCCTGAGCCCCCAGCTCCAGGCTTCGCACGCGGCGGCCGTCCGATGGGACGGCCGCCGCTGCCATTCCCAGGGCTAGAGTTGATGCGATGAAGACCATCCTCGTCGTGGACGACGAGCCGCGCATCGTCCAGCTGGCCCGCGACTACCTCGAGCACGCGGGCTTCGCCGTCCTCGCCGCGGGCGATGGACGAGCCGCCCTGCAGCTCGCCAGGTCGCGGCACCCAGATCTCGTGGTCCTCGACCTCGGCCTGCCGGGGCTCGACGGCCTCGACGTGACGCGTGCCCTCCGCGCCGATGGCAACCTCCCGATCATCATGCTGACGGCGCGAGACGACGAGCTGGACAAGCTCCTCGGCCTCGAGCTCGGCGCCGACGACTACCTCACGAAACCGTTCAGCCCCCGCGAGCTCGTCGCCCGGGTTCGAGCGGTTCTGCGGCGCGCGGAGCGGGCAGCCGAGCCTGCCGACCGCATCGTCGCCGGCGAGCTCGTCCTCGACGTCCCGCGCCTGCAGGGCAGCGTCGCCGGTCGATCGATCGAGCTGACGCCGAGCGAGTTCGCGATCCTCGCGACGATGGCGCGCCAACCCGGCCGCGTGTTCACGCGGTCCCAGCTGCTCGATGCCGTTCGCGGCGACGCCTTCGAGTCGTACGAGCGGGCGATCGACGCCCACGTGAAGAACATCCGCCGCAAGATCGAGCCCGATCCGCGCCAACCGCGCTATCTCCTGACCGTCTACGGCGTGGGCTACCGTGTTGCCGAGCCGGCGCCATGACCGCGCCCAGTCCGGACAATCGCCCGCCGTGGTGGCCCGAAGGCGAGCCCTGGCCGCCCGCGCGCTGGGGACCCCCATGGTGGGCCGGACCCGGGATGCGGATGCGCCGAGGGCCTTGGCGTGGCCCCCGACGCGGCCTCGCCCGCCGGTTCGGCTGCCTGATCGTCCTCCTCTCGGTGCTCGTCGTGTCGATCGGGGTTCTCGTTCTGTGGCTCCTCACGACCCTCCTCGGGCTCGGCGGGCGCGAGGGCGAGCTGGCCATGCTCGCGCGAGGGGCGGGTCTCGTCGTGCTCGTGGTCGGCGTCTTCGCAATCGGCGTCGCGATCCACCTCGCGCGCAGCATCGGGCCGCCGCTCGGCGACCTGGTCGAAGCGGCCGGTCGCGTGGAGGCGGGCGACTACGCCGTCCGCGTGCCCGAGGCCCGACGCGGCCCCGGCGAGCTCCGCGGGCTCGGCCGCGCTTTCAACACGATGACCGCGCGGCTCGAGGCCGACGAGGCGCAGCGGCGCCGACTCCTCGCGGACGTGAGCCATGAGCTGCGAACGCCGCTCGCCGTGGTCAAGGGCAACCTCGAAGCCCTCATCGATGGCGTGTACCCGGCCGACGAGGCCCACCTCGGACCGATCCTTGAGGAAACCCGCGTCATCGAGCGCCTCATCGGCGACCTGCGGACGCTGAGCCTGGCCGAGGCGGGCACCCTCGCCCTCCACCCGGAATCGACCGACGTCGGCGTCCTGATCGCCGACGTGATCGACGGATTCCGTCGGCGAGCCGAGGAACAGGACGTCGAGCTCCGGCTGGACGCGGCAGATGACCTGCCGCTCGTCGAGCTCGACCCGATCCGGATCCGTGAGGTCATCTCGAACCTCGTGGACAACGCGCTTCGATATTCCGGCGCCGGCGGGTTGATCTCGGTCGACGCCCGCGAGGTCCCAGCGGACGCGCAGGCCGGCACGGACGCCTCGCCCGCGCCCACCCTCGAGATCCTCGTGAGCGACGACGGTCCCGGTATCGCACTGGAGCTCCTCCCGACCGTCTTCGATCGGTTCGCGAAGACTGCCGAATCGCGCGGCTCGGGCCTCGGGCTGGCGATCGCTCGCGCGATAATCGAGGCCCACGGCGGCGCGATCTCGGCCTCGTCCACGCCCGGCGCCGGCACCACGATGCACGTCTCGCTCCCGCTGCGATGAGGCACCCGAAGAGGGCTCCGAACGGCCTGGTGGTAGGCTCAGATCGATGACAGACACCGCCGACCAGCCCCAGACCGCCACGGCAACGCCCGCGCCGCTCTTCGATGCGGAGCGCCGGGCGACCGAGCTCGCGATCCTCGACGCCCTGCGGGCCGTCGTCGACCCCGAGATCGGGATGAACGTCGTGGAGCTCGCACTGATCAAGCAGATCCTGCTCGGCACGGACGAGACCGAGATCAAGATGATCCTCACGACCCCGTTCTGCCCCTACGCCGGCTCGATGATCGCGCAGGTCAAGGAGCAGG